>NZ_FAOO01000003.1:0-41142 GCF_900070205.1 Candidatus Thermokryptus mobilis
GATGGTGATAATGAAGTGAGGAGTGAGGTTTTTCGGTTTTGTTTAAATCCTCCCCTTTGTGGGGAGGATTTTTTATTTTTTCAAGTATCAGTGAAATTATCAATGACACAAAAAGAAAAGATTCAACGGCATCCTTCACTTTTATTCTCTCCCGCAGGGGGAGAGAAGAGAAGGAAAATTTAAGGAAATTATTCAGGGGCTTCCTCCCCATTGATGGGGGAGGATTGAGGTGGAGGTGAAAAATTAACGGCACTCTCACTTTAATTCCCTCCCACAAGGGGAGAAGAGGAAAGAAAAGTGTAGAAAAGATTTTATTTAATCAAAAGCATTTTGTTTGTTTTTACAAATTTTGGGGTTTTTAAAGTATAGAAATAGACACCGCTTGGCAAGTCATTCGCGTTGAAACTGACCTTGTATTTCCCGGGTTCAAGATTTTGATCAATCAATGACTCAACTTCACGACCGAGGACATCATAGACCGCGAGCTTGACATGGGACTTTTCAGGAATTTCAAATGTAATAATCGTCGTTGAGTTAAATGGGTTTGGATAATTCTGATGTAATGCAAAGTTTTGCGGGATTGGTTCTTTTTCAAAATTAGCAGTTGTTATCTTACCGCCACGTTGTAAGTCATCAAGATAGAGCTCGCCCTCTAGATCAGCTCCAGCAATTTGTCTTAAGACCACGCTATGAAATTGCTTGTTCGTCCCGGGAACGGATGAAATCGGATATGATATAAATTTCCAGCCATACCAGTTCACTGGTCCGAGGTTTACGATGTAATTGTCGGGGTTATAAAACCAAAATTCAAGTTGGTTACCGCTCAAGTCGCCATAAACCCACAAACCGATATTTCCGTCAGCATTTGAAATGTTTGGTTTGGATGAGTTATAAACTCTAACTACCCCGCCACTTTCACCTGTGAATTTATAGAACAATTTACCTGAGTAGCTTCCATTCATTTTCTTTTCGTTCGTTATCAAGAAATCGGTTGCATTTGGATCAATTCCCGTAGTGCTTCCACTTAGGGTTGGTTTCCACCAAGGACCCATCGTTTCAAACGAATCAATCACAACGCCTTGTTGAAATATGCCCTCTTCTGTTTTGAATGTGAAAACATAGTCCGAGCTCGTTGCATTGCCAAATAAATCTTTCAAACCAGCAAGGAACTTGACTTTGTAAATTTTACCATTTAAGAGAACACTTGCTGGTTTAAATGTCACTATACTTTTATCGTTTTTAATGATATGTTTTCCACTTGTGATTGAAATAACTTGATCGTTTTCATCAAGTAACTTGACTCTACCAGCTAAGCTTGCGCTTTCAATAATTTCATTGAAAACAAATTTCATCTCTGCAAAGATGCTTATATTATCACCTTCGGGGAATCCCTTTTCAACGACTGGCGGATAAATATCTGGTTGAGTTGTTGTAAATTGAAGTATAAATGGAGCATTAAGTTTTCCACCATATAAACTTTTTGCACCGGTGTCAATTTTTATCGTGTAAGTTGTTGAAAACTCCCAAAACTTATTCGGCTTTATCTCAAGGGTTTTGCTATCGGAGCTCCAAATAAAGGTAACGGTATCATTTGGAGTTATTGATAGATTTGCTTGAACGGAAGATCTATCCATTGGGAGTGAAAAAGTTATAAAGATAGATTTGTAAGCGATAAAATTAGTAGCACCTGATTGAGGTGTTGAGGTAATTGTTGGTGGAGTAGGATCACCGCGTATCAATTTAAGGTAATGATTCCAATCCCAACCTGGTCCTGGGTCAGTGTGATTGTTGCAGGATGTTGGATAAGTTGAAGCGGGATCGTAAGTTGCAAAGTCCCATTCTTGACGAACTATCGGCCATTGTGGTTGTTGCCAGAAATTGTGTCCTATGATATGATTGCTATCAACTGGAACAGCCCATCTATTGACCATATTTCTGACAAGCTTTGCCGATTCAAGATACATAACTTGTGTAAACCATACGCTTGGATTTTCAATATAGCCCTCGTGTTCAATTCCAAGCGTAAAACTGTTCCAACATCTCGCATGCCATGCTTTATCTTTTTCTCTGACGAGTTGGACAATATAACCGTCACTGCTTCTTATTACATAGTGAGCACTTGCATTTGACTGTGGATTTTTAAGCCAGGAGACAGAACCAGCGAAACTTCCTTGGGTCACATGGATTACAATCCTTGTCGTATAAGGTCTATTTGCGGTGTAGTTTGGGCTCGGGTCCCAAACAGCGGGTGGATAATCATCGGAGTTTATCTCTTCCGGTTTTATAATTTTTAACCCCGCTTTCTCAAATAAATCTTTCGGAAAAATTGACATATCAATTTCTTTTTTCTCAATTTTTATCCCGAAGCCATCAAATCCAGTAGATAAGACCTTATAAACATCGTAAGCAAAAATTTGAGCTATCTCTGGCTGTGGGATACCGCTAAATTTTGCTACTATGTCTTTGTAATCTTCAATTCTTTGAATTTTATCTTTCTTAAATCCGCTCTCGGAAGCAATCTTTGAAATCAAAGCTGCCCCAGCTCTTATGTTTTGGTATGGGTCTTGCTTAACAATTTCAACTGGAAGATTTATCAACTTTGCTCCTTCTTTTAAGCTATGTCCGAACCATTCATCATCTCGCAAGCCCATTATCCCATATGCTGGTGGTTGACCATTGCAAGACGGCTCAAACTTTTCTGGTTCTATATGAACCCAGCGGGTATTCACGAATGCTATCGCTTCAAGGAGCTCAGCTGGGACATTAAATTCGTCTGAGGCGAGTTTAAAATAATTTTTGATTTCCTCTGTGGTTTGAGAAAATGTAATGTTAAGTAACAAAATCAGCGAAATGATGATTTTTTTCATCAGGATTAACCAAAATTTTTTTGAAATTTTTAATTAAGCAGTGATTTTTCAATGTTAAAATAGCGATATGATATAGTTCAAGTCAAGCAGTTTTTAAGTAAAATTGAGATTTTTGAAAAATTCAACTGCCTTTTCAAGTTCCGAGGGTTTTCCAAGCGCTAAAACTAAATCGCCGGGTTTTAATATAAAGCTCGGACTCGGGTTTAAATAAATTTCCTCCCCACGTTTTACGGCTATTATTGTTGCCCCGGTTTGAGCTCTGAAGTTAAGTTCCCCGATTGATTTATTAGTTGATTTTGAGTTCTCCAAGACCAGATATGTGGACAAGTTAAATGATATGGAAGGAAATTTTTCTTGAACAAGTTTTGAAAACTCGTTTTTGGGGATATCAAGCAAGGCAACATAACTGTTCTCACGCAACTTCGCCGTGTAATCTTTTATGATATTTAATGGGACATTAAAGAAATCAAGGACGCGTGATGAAATTTGAATTGATGTTTCAAATTCTTCAGGTATGACTTCGTTAGCGCCAAGCTTTTTTAATTCTTCAATTTCGGATACATATCTTGTTCTAACGATAATGTAAATGTCTGGATTTACGGAGCGAGCTATTGTAACAATTCTTCGGGTTGAAGTCGGATCTGAAATGGCTATAACTATCAGCTTGGCTTTATCTATCCCAACGGATTTGAGGACATCAATGCTTGTCGCATCTCCCAAGTAGATCGGTTCGCCTTGTTTTTTCATCTCTCTGACGGTGATAGGGTTGAGCTCAAGTATGACGTAAGGTATGTTTAAATCCTTCAAGATTTTAGCTACATTTCTCCCGTTTATTCCGAAGCCGACGATTATGACATGTGAATCAAGCTTCATCACCTTTTCAAGTTCATCTCTTTGCACCTTTACAGATGGTGACATCTTTTTAGAGAGCATCTCCGCTATTTTGTGGATATGCAGGAGTATCAGTGGTGAGAAAAGCATAGTTATAATTGAGATGGAAATAATGAAATTGAATGATGTTTGATCTATCATATTGTGCGATTGAGCGATTGAAACCAGAACGAAGGAGAATTCGCTCATCTGTGCGAGCGCAAGCGCTGAAATCAATGAAACCCTCATACTTCCACCGGCGAGGCGAATGGATAGGAAATTTGCGATGAGTTTCAGCAAAATTACACTCAGCGAGATCAAGAGGATTAAAACCAGGTTATCTTTGACGAATTTGAAGTCAAGGAGCATCCCTATTGAGATGAAGAATATAGCCATAAAGCTTTCTCTAAGGGGTGTCACATCGGCTGTGACCTGATGTGCATATTCTGACTCTGAGATTAAAAGTCCAGCTATAAAAGCCCCGAGGGCGAGTGAAAATCCGAGCTCTGAAATTAAAAGGGCGACGCTGAAACATAGGAATAGAACCGATACAATAACCAGATCCCTTATCCTTGACTTAACGATCTGAAACAGTAGCCATGGTATAAGTTTTTTTGAACTCCAGATTGCAAGCGAGATGACCACCAATGACATTGCGATTTTCTCAAGTAGCAGGTTAATTTGTATTTTACCGCCAGCAAGAGAAGGTATCAAGCCAACCATGAAGATCGCAAACAGGTCTTGAAAAAGCAGGATTCCGATTATTATTTTACCGTGAGGTGTGTCAACTTCGCCTTTATCTGAAAGATGTTTCAAGACAATTGCAGTACTGCTTAAAGCTATCAACATACCTGCAAGAATTGCCTGAGCAAGGTTCATAAAAGTTAGGGCGATTATCGCACACAGAGTTACGGTTAAAAGAACTTGAAGTCCGCCGGCGAATAACAGAAATCGGCGCATTTCAAAAAGTTTCGTAGGGGAAAGTTCAATTCCCAAAACGAACAGAAGAAGGATTATCCCTATTTCAGCAAATAGCTCAACCAGTTCAACATTTTTGACAAGACCTATGGCGTATGGTCCGATCATAAAACCAGATATTAAAAAGCCGATCACGGGGGGCATTTTCATCTTGTGTAATGTATAAACAATGACGGTTGATGTGCCTAAGATAATCGCGAAGGTTTTAAGGAATTCAATGGAGTTCATCTTTTACAAATTCAATTTTTTAAGCAGGTCTTCTCCCGTTAGAAATTTATACGCTTCAAGATATTTTTCACTTGTCTTTTTTATAACCTCTTCGGGTAACTCTGGAGCTGGTGGGGTTTTATCCCAATTTAATGATTCAAGGTAATCACGAACATATTGTTTATCAAATGATGGTTGAGGTTTCCCAGGTTTATATTCAGAAAGTGGCCAAAAACGGGACGAATCGGGTGTCAAGACCTCGTCAATTAAAATTAACTCACCGTTCTCATCAATCCCAAATTCAAATTTAGTGTCAGCGATTATTATCCCTCTTTCTCGGGCGTATTTTTCTGCTTTCGTGTAAATTTCCAAGCTTATATCGCGAATTTTTTCGGCGAGTTCTTGCCCGATCAAATCAACAACTTTTTCAAAACTTATATTTTCATCGTGACCTGTTTCCGCCTTCGTTGAAGGGGTGAAAATCGGCTCATCAAGTTTATCAGATTCATTAAGTCCGTCGGGAAGTTTAATCCCGCATACGCTTCTACTTGCTTTATATTCCTTCCACGCCGAGCCAGATATATAACCCCTGACTATGCATTCAACTGGCAATGGCTTCGCTTTTTTCACTAACATTGATCTGTGTATAACTTGCTCATAATTTCTCTTGAAAACATCCGGGAATTCACTTATATCTGCGCTGATGAGATGATTTTTTATTATGCCTTTCAGAAAGTTAAACCAAAAAATTGAAATTTGAGTTAGAACATAACCCTTATACGGTATCGGGTTTGGCAACACAACATCAAAAGCGGAAATTCTATCGGTTGCCACAATAATGAGGTTTCCATCAACTTCATAAATATCGCGAACCTTCCCTCGCTTCAATAACTTCGCCCCTGGGATATTTGTCTCGGTGATCAGTCGCATATGGATTAGGTCTTTTGTTTTAGAAGGGAATGTAATGTTTCAATAGCAATGGGGAAATCAGCTGAAAGCCAAATAAGTCGGTTATCCTCACTATAGATATAATGCGCCTGTCCCATTCCAAAGACTAACACTATAGTTCTACCTTCAACATTTATTTGACCGTGGTAAATAAAAGGTGTATTTTGGTGGATTATTTTAACGAGCATCTCTGAAAATTTTTGCTGTGCCGTTCTTGAATTTTTAAACTTTGAAATGTAGAGTGTTGCGTTAAGCGTGTCAAGGGAGTAGAATCCGACTTCATTTTCAACACCTGCTACATTCCCACTTTCATGCATTTGATTTATAAATTTTTTCGCCTTTTCCCCCGAAAGATATTTTTCAAGTTTTAATTTCCCAAGCGATGTCGGTATCATGCTTGGTTTTTGTGAACAAGAAGTTAGAAAAATTAGAAATAGGATTGTCAATCTTCGCATTTTAAATGTTCGGTTAATTTTTCATTAAACTCATCAGCCGTTGAATCTCGTCCCTTAATTCAGCTGCTCTTTCAAATTCAAGGTCTTTAGCTGCCTTTATCATCTCTCGCCTTAATTGTTCAATTAATTCTTCTTTTTGTTTTTGTGTCATAAATCTCAAGCCGATGTCTGTAACGATTGAAATTTTCGTTCTCTCCTTGACCTCATATTTTGGTTTGGCATCAGCGACGATTGTCGTTGCAAGTATATCTTCAATGGTTTTATAAACAGTTTGCGGTTTAATACCATGTTTTTCGTTATATTCCATTTGGATTTTCCTTCTTCTGTTTGTCTCATCAATCATCTTTTGCATTGATTTCGTTATCCTATCGGCGTATAAAATTACTTTCCCATTTACATTTCTTGCGGTTCTTCCTGCTATTTGGATGAGCGATTTTTCCGAGCGTAGGAAACCTTCTTTATCTGCGTCAAGTATCGCAACGAGCGAGACCTCTGGTAAGTCAAGCCCCTCTCTTAAAAGATTTACGCCAACAAGGACATCAAAATCCCCAAGTCGCAGGTCTCTTAAAATTTCAACCCTTTCAAGCGCGTCAATGTCTGAGTGTATGTATCTTACTTTTATCCCAATTCCCTGAAGGAATTCAGCAAGGTCTTCAGCCATTTGTTTGGTTAAAGTTGTAACAAGAACCCTTTCCTTTCTTTTGACCCGTTCTCTTATCTCAGATATCAGGTCGTCAATTTGATTTTTGGTTGGCTTAACGACAACTTCCGGATCAAGAAGTCCTGTCGGTCTTATTATTTGCTCAACTATGACGCCTTTGCATTTCTCAAGTTCATAATCACCAGGGGTTGCGCTTACAAAGATGACTTGGTTTATAAGCGATTCAAATTCCTCAAACTTCAAGGGTCTGTTGTCAAGTGCCGATGGCAACCTAAATCCGTGTTCAATCAATGTCTCTTTTCTTGATCTATCGCCGTTATACATACCGCGAATTTGTGGTATCGTAACATGCGATTCATCAATTATCATAAGGTAATCCTTAGGGAAGTAATCAATCAAGGTATATGGTCGTTCCCCTGGTTTTCTTCCTGTTAAATGCCTTGAGTAATTTTCAATTCCCTTGCAATATCCTATCTCGCGCATCATTTCAATATCAAATCTTGTTCTGCTTTCAAGACGTTGTGCCTCAAGAAACTTGCCCTGAGCTCTGAGCTCGGAAAGTCGCTGTTCAAGTTCTTCTTCTATGCTTTTTATCGCCCTTTCAAGCGTTGGTCTATCGGTTATGAAATACTTCGCTGGATAGATAACAACCTCATTGGTTCTTCCAATAACTTTGCCGGTTAATCTGTCAATATATGATATCCTTTCAATTACATCATCAAAGAATTCAATCCTTATTGCTTCTTCATTTTCATAAGCCGGGAGAATTTCAACCACATCGCCTCTGACCCTGAATGTCCCGCGTGTGAATTCAAAATCGTTCCTTGCATAATGGATGTCCATAAGTTTATAAAGGAGGGAATTTCTATCAATTCTTTCCCCTGTTCTTATAGTCACAATTTGTCTGACATAATCTTCGGGTGAGCCGATATTATAAATGCAGCTGACGGAGGCAACTATTATGACATCTCTTCTTCCTTCAAGTAGGACGCTTGTTGCTTTAAGTCGCAATCTATCAATTTCATCGTTTATAGCTGCGTCTTTTTCAATATATGTGTCTGTTTCGGGGATGTATGCCTCAGGTTGATAATAGTCGTAATAACTTATGAAGAACTCAACTGCGTTTTCAGGGAAAAAACTTTTGAACTCACCGTAAAGTTGAGCAGCGAGCGTTTTGTTGTGCGAGATTACAAGTGTGGGTTTATTGACATTTGCTATCACATGCGCAAGCGTGAATGTTTTACCGCTCCCGGTGACGCCAAGCAATGTTTGATATTTTTCACCGCGCAGGATTCCCTCGGTCAGTTCTTTTATCGCTTTTGGTTGATCGCCCGTTGGTTTATATTTTGAGACAAGTTTAAACTTTTCCATCGGTTATCGTTCTTTATACTTCTTTATCAGTTTTTGAATCGTTTCAATCTTTTCGCTTCCGGTCATTTTTGAAAAATCATAGACAATGTTTTTGCTAACTATCGCTCCAGTAATACCACCAATTGTTGCACCAGCAATAAGCCCAATTCCAGCCCCCGCAAATAAAATAGCAAAACCAATAGCATACGCAAGACCGCTTAAATCAATATATCTTGAACTTGATTGAGAATTTTCTGAAGAGATTTTTCCTAAAATGATGATCCCTGGAATAGCGCCTGCAACAATCCCAATGCCAGCACCAGTTGCAAGATATTTCCAGAACTTTGATTTCTTCGCAACAATTATTTTACTTATGTCATCAATGCTGACGCTTAGGAGTTCGCCCTTGTAAAGAAATATCAAAGTATCACTTGCGCTCGGATCGCTTGAATAAATTATTTCAATCGGTTTAATCGGGACGAAAATTTGATCATCTATCAACTCAATTATTAAGCTATCACTTTGCGCTCTCATTTGTTCTTCCAATGGGAAAACGGTGAGAAGGAGCAAAAGTAAAACTTTAACCATCACTTTTGACTCCTTGATTTTTTCCTTAATTTAGGCATCGCTATTAAATAAATCAAGCGTTTGACTTTTTTCTTGAATGTGACTACATTAAAAGTTAAGATTTCAAAGATTAACAAAGGTTTCAGGGATGTGGGTTTTAATCTTTTGGGTCTTGGTGATAAATTTTCTATCTGCACAAGAAAAATTTACAGTTAAAAAGATAGTTTTCATTGGGAATGAGAAAACAAAAAAGGAGGTTATAGCAAGGGAATTAAGCTTCGGAGTTGGTTCTCAGATTGACACAAGCGATTTGGCTTATAGCGAGAACAGGGTTTATGGGACAGGGCTTTTCAACAGGGTTAAAATTTGGGCTGAAAGGGATTCAGGCGACTCCTCTATCGTTTATGTTTGGGTTAATGAAAGATGGTATATATGGCCATTTCCAATTTTGGGGTGGAAGGATAGGGATTTGAAGAAAATGTTTTACGGTGCTGGTTTAATCCATACAAATTTTAGGGGAAGAAATGAGAAGTTGATTTTTAG
The DNA here is from genome assembly GCF_900070205.1 of Candidatus Thermokryptus mobilis. Taxonomy (NCBI): domain Bacteria; kingdom Pseudomonadati; phylum Candidatus Kryptoniota; genus Candidatus Thermokryptus; species Candidatus Thermokryptus mobilis. The sequence goes on from NZ_FAOO01000003.1 coordinate 9,447, forward strand.
TTTTGCGCTTGGTTATGACCCTTGGATTGAAGCAGAGTATTTAAATCCCTGGGTTTTGGGAAGTAAGAATTTGTTTTATTCAGTTGAGGTTTTTTATCAAAGGGTCAAAAATAGAAGCAAAATTCTTGAAGAGGAATTCGGTTCTTTCTATGAAAGACATCTTTCCTTTGCTTTAACATTTGGCAAAAGATATGGGCTTTATAAAAGGTTTTGGGGGAGTATCGGTTTCAAGGAGATTTCAACCACAGGGGAAGTTCCTTATATGAAGACATTATCTCCATCGGGGAGAGATCAAATGTTTGTCTTCGGGGGCGGATTTAGATATGATACAAGAGATATACCGATTTATCCAAGCCGTGGTTTTCTGGTAAGCGTTGGATATAAATTCAATCGTCTCGTTAACTGTGATTGTTTTTTCCTCCAAGGTGGTTTAGAATTTCAAGGTTTTAAAAAAATTGGGATTGGATTGATCGCAAGTAGATTTTTCATTTTGAATTCATTTGGCAGGGAAATTCCAGTTTATTCGCACTTTTACTTCGGATATAACGAGCGGATTAGGGGCTATTTTAACGATGTTTTTGAAGGGGAAAACATATTTGGGGGGACAGTTGAATATCGTATCCCGTTTGTAAAGCAAAAATTTTTTAAATGGAATAAAGCTCCACTTGAAGAATTTTCAATTTTGAGATTTGGGGTTGATTTGGTGTTGTTTGGTGATTTTGGGAATACATGGTTTAACCGTGAAAAGGTTTTGAAATTGAGATATTTGAGCGGTTGTGGGGTTGGGATTAACTTTATTTTGCCTTATGATTTGATTTTGAGCGTTGGGTTTGCGAGAAATGACACTGGGCGAGGTCAGTTTTTCATTGATTTTAAAGGCGGATTTGAATAAAATGGGCAAGGGGATTTAAAGGAGATTTTCAAATTTGCTTTATTTGTGAAAATTTTTAAAATTTTGATTGGTTTTTTAAAAGTAAAAAAGAAATAAGGTTGAACAAGAGACGACTGCTTTCAGGGAAACCTATAAATCGTAAGCCAATTGAACCTAATATAAAGGTCACGAAACTTGTTGACGAGTATTTTCAGGCTTATAACGCTGGAAGATTGAGGGAAGCGTGTCAATTGTTTGTTGAAAAAATGCTTGAGGATGATGTAACTGTTGGGATGAGTTTGACGGGTGCTCTTACGCCTGCTGGACTTGGTGGAAGTTGCGTTGTTCCTTTGATACAAGCTGGGTTTGTTGATTGGATTGTTTCAACAGGGGCGAATTTGTATCATGACATTCATTTTTCAATTGGGCATAATCTACATCGCGGAACCCCGTTCGTTGACGATAGAATTTTAAGGAAGGAAGGGGTGATAAGGATTTATGATATTTTGTTTGATTATGAGGTTTTGCTTTCAACGGATGCTTTTATAAGAGAGGTTTTGAAAGGACCTGAATTTCAAAAGGAAATGGGGACAGCTGAATTTCATTATTTGCTTGGAAAATATGTTTATGAGCGTGAAAAGGTGCTTAAAATTAAAAATATGAGCATTCTCTCGGCAGCTTATAAGTATGGTGTTCCTGTTTATGTTTCTTCACCAGGGGATAGTTCAATTGGGATGAATTTGGCTGGATTGGTTTTAAATGGATACAAGATAAAGATAGACATTGCGAGGGATGTAAATGAAACAGCTGCGATAGTTTATAATGCGAAAGCCAGTGGTGGTAAAAGTGCTGTTTTGATTTTCGGTGGTGGTTCGCCGAAAAATTTCTTGCTTCAGACCGAGCCACAAATACAGGAAGTTCTCGGAATAGATGAAAAAGGTCATGATTATTTCTTGCAGATAACGGATGCGAGACCGGACACTGGAGGATTATCTGGCGCAACCCCATCTGAAGCGGTGAGCTGGGGAAAAGTTAACCCTGACAAATTACCTGACGCTGTTGTTTGTTATACCGATTCAACCATTGCGATGCCGATACTTGTTTCCTACGCTCTTGCCAAGAGAAAACCGAGGAAGCAAAAGAATTTATATCATAGATTGTCGGAACTCGTTGAAAACCTAAAGAAGGCACATTTAAAAGCTGTTGCAAAAGGGAGGGTTAAAGTATAAATCCCAATTTAAAAACTAAACCACAGGAGGTAGAAAATGCATCACAGATTTCAGCAACTGCAAGAATTTGTCAGCTCCCTTGAGGATGATTTTAGGAAGTTTTATGAAAAGGGGGTTATGTCTGCTGGAACGAGACTAAGAAAGAAGATGCAAGAATTGCGTAAGCTTGCCCAAGAGATAAGGGTTGAGATACAACAGATTAAGCAAGAGAAGAAGTCCGCAAAGGAGGGGAAAGAAGAGAAGGCAGAGGAATAAGATATAGGGGCGCTTTTTGCGCCCCGCTTTTAAATAAGCGTTATGTTAGTTATCTCCGGCGGGCAGTTTAATCTTATCGGTATCCCAACCACACCAACTCCACGGGTTACATATAAATGTGAATCACCAAGTTTATAATGCCCTGAGATAAATCTTGACACAAGCGAAGCAGGAGCTATGTAAATGTCATCAATCTTTGCGAGGACGATTTGCCCACCATGTGTATGACCTGAAACAGTGAGCTGAATTTGGTATCGTGCGAACTTTGGAAAATCGTATGGTTTGTGTGATAAAAGGATTTTGAATTTTTCTTTTTCAACATTTTTCATCGCCTTGTCAAGATCAGCTCCATAGCGAAGGTCATCAATCCCAAGGATATAGAAATGTTCACCGTTTATATTTATTTTTTCGTTTTGGTTTCTCAGAACTCTAAAGCCGGAATCTTCAAGGGCTTTTGCTATTTTATTTTGCTCTCTCCTGAAAAATTCATGATTTCCAAGCGTTGCGAAGACACCATATTTTGCCTTTATATCTTTGAATGCTTCAACCAGTGGATAAATTTCTTCGGGGTCCGAGGTTATGAAATCCCCTGGCATAAAAATTAAGTCGGCGTTTAGCTTGTTGAGGATGTCAGCTAATTTTTTCATTTCTTCTTTCGTCATAAATATGCCTGAATGTATATCGCTTATAAGCGCCAAATTTAGACCTTTTAATGGTTCCGGCAGATTTTTTATTTTAATTTTGACCCTTTCAATTTTCGGTTCGTCTTTCAAATTTTCGGAGCTGAACATCAGGGCTGGAATCCCGAGAAGCGATGTCTTAAGAAAATCTCTGCGCGTCAGCTTCATTGCTTTGCCTCCTTTTTAAGTTGTGATAAAAAACTTAAATCCTTTTTCAGGAAATCTTAAAGTTTTTCCATTGTAGAATTGAAGTTCAACGAACCATTTGACGATTGAAAATTTTTTAAATGGGGGAAACCTTGCTATAAAATTTTCGCCATCGCCAAAGATCGGTGAAGGGAACCACTCGCCGTGTTTGAAGAAATACATCGTTCCTTTTTTAAATAGGGCATTTTCAACCTTTAGGAACAATTCCCAAGCTTTAATTCTCCCGCGTTTTACTTTTCTAATTTTGGCATCAATTATTGATGTATCCCCATAATAATTTTTTTCAAAGGTTGATGGATTAGGAAATGATTTAAATTTTTCTGTGACAAGTCCGTTTTCCTTTCCTCTAAATTTATCCCATTTTGACTTCCTTCCCTTTGTCGGGATGATCCAAATTTTCCCATCCATTGTGCATATTACAATTTCAATGAAACCGTCATCATCAATGTCAAATGCAAGTGGTGTTGAAACAATTGAGGTGGCAATCTGTTTGTTAAACTCTGGGATGAGTTCGGCTTTATGATTTAAAACCCATACATTTCCGTTATAATCGCAAGCGATGACTTCTTGAATATCATCTCCATTCACATCGCAAATAATAGGGGATGACCAAAATGTTGATTTAAATCTTGACGGAAAGTTTTCTTCAGTTGAAAGGTTCGGTTTAAAAATATAAATGCCGTCAGCAAGAACAATTATTTCAGCAATGCCATCTTCGTCAATGTCACAAATTGCTGGTGAAGAAACGGTGAAACTCCCCAAAGGTTTTGAACCAAGCACCTCGCCGGATTCATTAATTATGAAAATTGAACTTGAAACGCATATTATTTCAAATTTACCATCTCCGTTTGAATCACAGACAGCGGGCGATGACCATATGAAATTTGAAAGTGGGGTTTGCCATTTAACGGTTAATTTTGAGCCGTCAACTCTGTAGATATTCTCGTCCCATGAACCAATCACGATGTCAAATGTAAATTCATCTCTGGGGAACAGAGTTGGTGAGGACGAAACGAAGCCGTTTGTTTTAAAGGTTTTAACATCTATGATTTCCGCTTCTTCGTTTATCTTCAAAGCGTAAAGGTTGTAGTCATCCGAACCGAATATCACTTCATCAAATCCATCGCCGTCAACATCATTTATTAAAGGTGAGCTAAACACATCCCCATTCGTTTTAAACGAAAATGGTTTTATTTGATCATCCAGCGGGAAGAAGTGAAGCTCATCGTCATCCGAGCCGACGACGATAAATTTAATTCCATTTTTTGATGTGTAAATTTCAGGAGTTGAAGCAAATGGTCCTCGGGCTTGAAATGTCTTGATAAGTTTAAAATTAAAAGTGTCAAAGATGTAAATTTTATCTGCCGTGATTATCAATTCATCTATTCCGTCTGAGTTTAAATCAAATACAACTGGGCTGGCGGTTATCGGGTAGCCTATATCAATTTTTATTTCGCCCTTCATTTCCGTCTGAAAATGAAAATTGTTTGTTCACCGAAGTATTTGAACGGGAAGAGACCATTAAGTGCGCTTTCAATTTTGTCAAGGATTTTGAAAATTTTCTCGGGCAACCTATCTTTGGGTTTGAGATAAGGGGGTGGAAGGAGAATTGGGAAAGCAATACATTTTTCAAGTTCAAAATATGGGCTTGCAATTTTCTTGATTTTAAAAACTGAGTAAAAATTCGCCTTTGCATTATATTCCTTTCCATCAACGGAAATATAACCCCAACCCTTTAACCTCTTTTTAAGATAGTTCGTTATCCCAAGTGCGAAGAAGAGAAAATCACCCCAATACCATCGGTTTATAATTGAAGCGATGAAATACGCATTGGGTTTTAGAATTGTGTGAAGCTTTTTGAAAAATTCCCCTATGTCCGTTACACAGTTTAAAACGCCAAATGAAGAATAAGCCCCATCAAATTGAATTTTGAAGGAGTCAATATATTCGGCTGGTAAATTTACATATCTTGCCTTGTCCCCGATTTTTTCATATGCTTTTTTCAACATTTGAGGTGATAGATCGGTCAATGTAAGTTTGCAACCATATTTTATCATCTCAAGTGATTCGGTTCCAGTGCCACAACCGATTTCAATCAAGTTTTGCCCTGGCTTGAAAAAAGTTTGAAGTGTTTTTATACTTCTTCCGCGCAGATATTTATCAAAGTCAGCTTTCTTTTCATCGTAAATTTCGGCGTAAAAATCCCAGAAAGATTTATTTACTTTTAACTCGTCCATTTCATCTTCCCTCAGCCGGTTGGAATCTAACGATGTTTGATGTTTGAACTTGAGCAAGGAGATTTACAATTGTTTTAGTTATTCCAAGTTCAATTTTGTTTTTAGTTATTTCAAAAATTGTTGCTTTTTTCCCTGCTTTATACCATGCATCTTTCCATTCCCTGTTGAACCATCTCACAACCCAGCGATAAAAAGTGGTATTGTATTTCTCTCGTTTGAACAAAAGTTTATTCTCAGCTGTATAATCCCAATCAAGCATCCATTCCTGGGATTCAAACATTAATCTATCTCTGACTTGTTCGTAAAATTTTGTCCCAGGCAATGGGTAAGCTATCGTTGTGCTAAATTCATCTGGCAGGGTTTCTCTTAGAAGTTTCACGGAAAGTTTAAGGTCTTCAATTTCTTCGCCCGGATATCCGACCATCATAAAAAAGTATGTTTTGATTCCGAGTTTTTTGCAAAGTTCAGATGCTCTATAGATTTGTTCAACTGTTATTCCTTTTTCCATTGTATCAAGGACTTTTTGTGAGCCGGATTCAGCGCCGAAATAAATTTTCTCACATCCCATATCTTTCAATGCTTTCAGCATATCTTCCGAGGCGAGGTTTACCCTTGTCAAGCATTCAAAAGGTATAATTGCATTTCTCTTTATAACTTCTTGACTCCATTTTAAAACCCAATTTTTCTGAACACCCGTTATATCGTCAACAACTCTGATGAAATCGGGGGAGAAGACATTTTTTAGAAGTTTCATTTCTTCAGCGCTATTTTCCGGGGTTCTTATTCTGTATTTTCTTCCGAAAACAGCTTTTTGACACCAAGCGCAATGGTAGGGACATCCTCTGCTATTTATAATTGTTAAAGACCAGTAGCCATGTGCTTTTTTCCAAGCCCTTCTGTAATCATCCATATCAACAAGTTCTCTTGCGGGAAATGGGAGTAAATCAAGGTTTTGAATTAGAGGTCTTGGTGGGGTTGAGATAATTTTTCCGTTTTTATCCCTTAACCTCAGCCCTGGGATTTCTCTTAAATCGTTATATCCTTCATTTTTCAAGAGGAAATTTGCAAGTTCAAGCATCGTTATCTCGCCTTCATCAAAAACAACGATATCAACTGGAAATTCACCATCGGTTGTCTTGTATAAAAGGTATCTTTCTGGCAAGGCAGTTGGGTCTGGACCACCGAGTATTACTTTTGCACCATAGCGATGTGCAATCTCAGCAAGTATTAAAGCGTTTCGGCGAATCGTTATTAAAGAGGTGATGCCGACAATTTTTGGCTTTTTTAACTTGATATAATTTTCAAACTCATTGAAATCTTTTCTAAAAGTGCAATCAAAGAGCTCAACTTCATATCCATTTTCCCTCAAGACGCTTGCAATATACATCAACCCAAGTGGGAAATACGGGGTCATTATCTTTTTCTCAACAGGGTCCTTTTCAATAAAAAGCGGATGGACCAGCGCAATATCTATCGCCATCTGAAAGTTATTCTCTTTATTTAATGTTTGCTTTTATCCGAAGAAAACCTCGGCTACTTCAAATAGTTCAATGTCAACCATTTTAAGACCACCGACTACTTCACTTAGTTCAATTTCAGTTATATTGTTGCCTTGAATTGATGTCATATAGCCAAACTTTTTCTCATTGATCAATTCAACAGCTTTTACTCCGAATCTTGTCGCAAGTATTCTATCAAAAGCGGTTGGTACTCCACCTCTTTGGATATGTCCAAGGATTGTCGCTCTTGCTTCCATGCCGGTTTTTTTCTCAATTTGATCAGCGACAAGATTACCAATACCACCGAGGCGAACATGTCCAAACTCATCAACCCTAAGGTCTTGGACTATAAGTGTGCCATCTTTATCAACTTGTGGTTCAACTTTAAATTTTGCACCCTCAGCTACTACAACTATGCTGAAATTCTTCCCTCTTGCATGTCTTCTTTCAATTATTTGACAGACCTGATCAATGTCAAACGGTTTTTCAGGGATTAGAATTACATCTGCACCACCTGCCAGTCCTGAATATAGGGCTATCCATCCTGTGTGTCTTCCCATGACTTCAACGACTGCAACACGGTTGTGGCTTTCGGCTGTTGTGTGGATTCTGTCAATTGCCTCCATTGCGATGTTTACGGCAGTGTCAAAGCCAATTGAGTAGTCGGTTCCGCGGACATCGTTATCTATTGTTTTAGGGATTCCGATGACATTTACGCCAGCTTTGTATAGTTTGTAAGCAACGCTTAATGTATCTTCACCGCCGATGGCAACGAGTGCGTCAATCCCTGCTTTTTCAAGATTTTCAAGTATTGATTTTTCACCGTCGGGATGTTTGTAAGGATTCGTCCTTGATGTGCCAAGTATTGTTCCACCGCGAGGTAGGATTCCGGAGATGTTATTTAAATCAAGTGGGTAAATATCAAGTTTCATTAAACCTTTCCAGCCATATTTTATCCCTATAGTTTCATACCCTGATGCAAGCGCCTTTCTTACAACCGACCTTATTGCAGCGTTTAACCCTGGGCAATCGCCCCCACCAGTTAAAATTCCAATTCTCATCGGATTTCACCTCCTTTAGATTATTTCTTTTATTTTTTTCTCAAGCTTCGGTAGTTCATTTGGTTCAGTGACTCTTATAACTTGATTACCCTCCCTGTCAAATAAAATTATCATCGGCACATTGAAAACGAGATAATTTTCTGAAGTTTTGTAATCTTTGATCGCATTAAAAGTTAGAACTTTGACACTTCCACAATATTCGTTTTTTATTTTTTCAACCGCAGAGTTCATCTTTCTGCAACGATGGTTATCAACCCAGAAATACATAATCGTTGGCTTACCATTTATAAACTCCGGAAGCAATTTCTTTTTCTTTTGCAACAAGTCAAAAGTAAACCATAAGACAACGATGATTATAAGAGCAAAAATTGAGACCGCTATTAAACTTATCAAGTTTTCCTAAACCTTAACGATTTGTTTTCAAAAAACATTAACCAAAGAAAGAACAATTTCGTTTCCAGAGAAAATTATTAAATGCTTGGGACAAAGTCAAAGGTTTAAATGGTAAAACTTGACTTTTGTAAAAAATATCTTTATATTGCTTTTGACTGTTAAAAATAAGGACGGTTGCTTATAGCGACTTCGTTAAAGGTTTTATCTCTTTGAATTAGTATGTCAAATGTAAAGCAAAAACCAAGTGAATACGATATGCAAAAAAACGACGCCTTTAACGCAAGTTCGCTTGGCAACCGTCCTTTTTTGTTTCTTTTTTTAATTTTCATAAGTCAATTAACCTCGGCTCAATATCTTCGGGATTTTTCAATCGTTTCACAGTCATCAGACGAAATTGTAATTGAATATACGCCTTATCTTTTAAACATAGATACGACGCTTTCACCCGAAGGGATGCTTTTATCATTTCAGATTTTAAACACAAGCATAGCCGATTATACCCCTGGTAAACCACAAATCCCTGTTCGGATTTTCCCAATTGCGTTTAAATCAAAAATTGGTAATTCGCTCAACTTAATTGAGACCTCGTATGTGGAGTACGAGGGCGTGAAATTAAAGCCAAACCCGATATTGATTAAGGATTCAATCTCTTACGCGAAAAGTTATTCTTTTGATGAAGTTTATCGCTCGTTTGAGTTCATACCTGGTGAAATAGTTCAGCTTGGGGAAATCGGTGTTGCAAGGAATTACATTGTCTCACAGATAAAAGTTTATCCAATTCAATATAACCCAGGGATTGGAAAGGTGAGGTTTTACACGAAGATAAAATTTGTGTTGAGATATGGACAGGGTGAAACTGTGTTTTCAAGGGCGGATAAATTTGATTTGAAAATTGCGCAAACTTTCGTCAATTATGAGTTTGCGAAAAATTGGAAAATTGAAGCGCTTCGCTTATCTAAACCAAGTGATAGCCAGTTTGCAACTGGAGATTGGTATAAAATTCCGATCAAGGATGAGGGAATTTACAAGATAACTTACCAAGACCTTAGGAATGCTGGTATAAACCCTGATAACATTGACCCGAGGACTATAAAAATTTTTAACAACGGCGGATATCAACTCCCGGAAGATGTCCGTGAGCCAAGACCTGAGGGATTGATTGAAAACGCAATTTTAATTTATGGCGAGGATGATGGAAGATTTGATCAGGGTGATTATATAATTTTTTACGGTCGCGGGACATCCGGTTGGAACTATAATCCGGAGGCGAAGGAATTCACTCACTATGTTAACGATTATACCGATGAAAATTATTACTTTCTCACATTCGGAGGTCAGCCAGGTAAAAGAATGCGGATCATTCAATCGTTAAACATCGCTTCACCATTTAGACCAAGTTATACAGTTGGTCTTGTCTTTAAAGACGAGCAGAAGATAAATTTAACGGAGTCGGGACGCGATTGGTTTATGTCTTCAGTTGAAGCAAGAGAAGGTTTCAATATGTTAAGTTATGTCACAAAGCTTGATGAACTTATCCCAGGGGGACTGATAAAATATAGAATTCAAGTTGCTTCAAGGTCTGCTGGACCAAATTGGTTTATCATCAAGGAAGGGGATTATGAGCTTGGTAGAATTGACCTTGGCACGGTTATACTTGAGGGGCTTGGCTCTTTAATTGATTTCTACGCTGTTAAGTCAGGGCCAAGGACATTTACATATTCGGGGAATCTGCCGGATTCGAGAAGCAACTTGAAATTTTATTTTAACTGGGTGGGTCAAGCTGTGGCTGGATATATTGATTGGTTTGAGATAATTTATCCTAGAAGTTTTAAAGCTGTGAACGATTTCATTTCTTTTTATTCCTATGACACGACCGCCATCGTTGAGTATAAAGTTTATGGGTTCTCGTCAAATGATATCAGGGTTTTTGATGTAAGCGATTTTAAAGATGTCAAGTTGATTTCAGGGAATATAAATGCGGGTGAATTTGTATTTCAAGTTTCGCAACAAAGCGGTGATATCAAGCGGTTCATTGGAGTTGGGAACAATGGATATAAAAATGTCACACGAATTGAAAAGGTGAAGAATACGAATTTAAGAGGCGAGGTTGAGGGTGCTGATTGGGTTGTTATAGCTCATCCGGACTTTATCCCACAGGCGAAGAAACTCGCCGAACACAGATCAAGAAAGGACTCGCTTAAAACACTTGTAGTTGATGTGACGGATATATATAACGAGTTTTCATGTGGTATGTTTGATCCTGTTGCGATAAGGGATTTTTTGAGATTCGCTTTTGAGCGGTGGAATAAAAAGCCGTTTTATGTTCTTTTGTTTGGAGATGGAGATTATGATTATAGAAATGTTGAGATTTCGGATAAAAATTGGATACCTCCTTACGAAAGCCGTGAAGGTTTGCAACAGATTTTAACCTATACATCTGATGATTTTTATGTTCTTTTGACACCGGATGTTTATATTGATATGGCAATAGGTCGTTTGCCCGTTCAAAAGCAAGACGAGGCGGAAGCGGTAGTGAATAAAATTATCCAGTATGAAACTGGAAAAGATTTTGGAAACTGGAGGAACATCATTTTGTTTGCTGCTGATGATGGTATGGTCTCTGGCAGTGATTATGATGGGACAATTCATACATATCAAAGCGAAACTCTTTCAAATTACTATACCCCGGAATTTGTTGATAAAAGGAAGCTCTATCTTGTCGCTTATCCAACGGTTTATACTTCCGCCGGTCGTAGAAAGCCAGATGCAGCGAGGGCGCTCGTTGATTATATAAATCGTGGTTGCGTCATCGTTAACTGGATTGGTCATGGCAATCCTTTCGTCTGGGCACATGAGAGGGTTTTTGAGTTTGGTTATACAATTCAAAATTTGAGAAATGGAAGCAGGACTCCTTTTATAATTGCAGCGACATGTGATTTTGCAAGGTTTGATAATCCGAAAACGCAGAGTTCTGCTGAGGTTTTATTGCTTTTAAAAGATGCTGGTGCTATCGGTGTGCTTTCATCCACTCGTCTTGTCTATTCTGGCGACAATGCTGTCTTCAATTATAAGTTTTTCGCTGAGTTGTTTAAACAAACTGATGAATACAAGACCTCAACGCTCGGTGAGGCGATTTTCAAAGTCAAACAGGTTCAAACATCGCTCAATGATAGAAAATTTATCTTGCTTGCTGACCCGGCAACGCGACTTGTGATTCCGAGATATTCTGCGGAGATTGACTCAATAAATGGATTGAGCCCGAAACAGCAAACGGTTCAGCTAAAAGCTCTTGGTAAAGTTAAACTTTCTGGTAGTTCGTTTAAAAACAATCAAGTTAAAATTGAGTTATCCGGAAAAGTTGAACTTATACTTTTTGATGCGCTGAAAAATTTAAGTTACACTGACGAAATGGGAACAAGGTTTAACTTCATAGATCAAGGGAATTTGCTTTTCAAGGGAGAGTATACACTTGACAAAGGGCGGTTCTACGGAGAATTCATCATCCCTAAAGATATTTCATTTTCAAATTCAAAGTCAAAAATTTTGGCTTATTATTATGGCGATGGCGTTGACGGCATCGGATATACGACAAATGTAATCATCAATGGGATAGATTCAACCTTTACAATTGACAGAGTTGGTCCAGAGATTGAAGTTTATTTGAACAATAAAAATTTTAGGTCTGGTGATGTCGTGACGAATGAACCGACGCTAATCGTTGAAATTTCAGATGAAAGCGGGATTAACATTTCAACTTCTGCGATAGGGCATAGAATTGAGGCATTTATTGATGACAATCCGACGGGGATTGACTTGACGGAGTTCTACAAATCAGAACTTGACGATTATAAAAGGGGGAAGGTGGTTTACAAACTTCCAAAGTTATCGCCCGGGAAACACAGTTTAAAAGTCAGAGCTTGGGATGTTTTTAACAACTCATCGGTTAAGGAGATAGAGTTTAATGTCGTTGAAGGTGTTGATTTCGCTATTTTCAATGTGTTTAATTATCCAAATCCATTTTCCGAGAAAACATATTTTACTTTTCAAAAGGTTGGAACTGAGGAGGAAACGCCAGTTGATGTTGAGATAAAGGTTTATACTTTGAGCGGTAAACTTATAAGTAGAATTGAGAGGTTTGGGCTTACGGGGAATTTCATCGCTATTGAATGGGATGGGCGCGATATGGATGGAGATGAAATCGCAAACGGGGTATACATTTATAAAGTCGTTGTGAAGACATTTGACGGCTCAAAAAGAGCTGAAACAATCGGGAAGCTTGTTGTGATGCGATAAAATTTTTTATATTTAAAATAAAAAGAGGAGGGTCGCTGAAATAGTTTTACGGCTTTTGTAAAACAAAAAAATCAAGGAGGTAAATTAAAATGTTAATTAGAGGCATCGTAAAGTCGTTCGTTTTATCAGCAATCTTCGTGATTTTGCTTGTTGGAATATCTTACGCTCAAGGAGGGGATGCCGCAGTTCCATTTCTTTTAATAGCACCTGATTCAAGAGCTGGGGCAATGGGTGAAACTGGTGTAGCGTTGGCTGACAATGCAAATGCGATTTTCTGGAACCCAGCTGGTCTTGCTTTTCAAAAAGGAACTGAGATAAGCTTTACACATGCAAAATGGCTTCCGCAATTTAGTTCAGACCTTTCGTATGAGTATTTAACTGCGAAACATCACATTGAAGCGATAGATGCAACAATTGGTGCCAACATAACCTTTTTCAATCTCGGTTCGTTTGAGAGAAGAGATGAGAACAATACATATCTTGGGACATTTAAAGCGTTTGAGTATGCTGTTGCTGTTGGTTATGCTATGAGGGTTGCGAGTAATTTGGGCTTGGGATTGAACTTGCGTTTTATCCATAGTCAACTTGCCCCATTTGGCACTGCGGAAGAGCAAGGTAGAGGTGTCGCAAATGGCGTGAGCTTTGATATTGGGGTTCTTTTCAGAGAACAAGTTTTCGGAAGACGAGTTGGAGTCGGTTTAAATCTTTCAAATCTTGGTCCAATGATTCACTATATTGATAAAGAACAAGCCGATCCATTGCCAACACACCTTAGATTTGGTTTCGCCTTTGATGTAATTCAGACGAAGTACAATGATTTTACAGTGGCGGTTGACTTTGGAAGGGTTCTCGTAAGGAGATACCCGGGTACGGGGAGAAAACCCGATCCACTTCCAAAGTCATTGATAACAGCTTGGAATGAAGAAGCAAGTTTGAGAAGGGTGACAACTGGTGTTGGGTTTGAGTATTGGTATGGAAGCCCCAAGCTTATCGCATTAAGAGCTGGCTATTTCTATGAAGACCCAAGAGCTGGGGGGAGGAAATTCGCAACCTTTGGGGCGGGGATAAGATATAGTATAGTTGGCGTTGATTTCAGCTACATTTCAACATTTGAGGCGAATCACCCGCTTGCTAACACATTGAGGTTTTCAATTTTGTTAAATTTCGGAGAGAAAGAATAATATAATCACCTGTGATTCCAAAATGCGCTTCATTTCGTTAAGCATTTTAACTTTAATCTTGAGTTTTTGTTTGTTTTCACAACCCCAGCGTGCGTATAAAGTTCTTGCTGTTATGGTTGAATTTCAAACAGATGATGACCCATTGACAACTGGAAATGGTAAATTTGACCTGAGTTTTCCGAGCAAAAAAATCATTGACCCGCCACCTCACGATAAAAGATATTTTGAGGCGCATCTTCAGTTTTTGAAGAATTATTTCGCGAAGTTCTCAATTGATGTTGATTATGAAATCATTGATACTGTCTTCACCTTGTCAAAGCAAATGCGATATTATTCACCACCTCAAGACTCAGGATTTGACCGACTCTTGTGGCTTGTTTATGAGACATGGACAATTGTTAAAAATTCAGGTGTGAGGATGAATTTACCGATTTCATCCTATGATTGCTATATAATTTTCCACGCTGGGGTTGGTAGGGATATAAATTTATCCGCTGAGTACGGATATAATCCAACTCCATACGACATCCCATCAGTTTTTATTAACACTGATTCAATTATTTCATTTTTGCGGAAGAATGGTATTGGTGATGATTTTGGGATTAAAAATTCAATCATTCTACCGGAGACAGAATCAAGGGTTGTTTCAACTTTAACAGGTGAAAATCTTTTACAGCTTGGCTTAAATGGTCTTCTTGTCTCAAACTTTGCGAGTTTTCTTGGTTTGCCTGATTTATTTGATACCGCAACTGGGCGTTCAAGAATTGGCAGGTTTGGTTTGATGGACGGAGCGGGGATTTTTTCATATCGTGGGGTTTTACCGCCTTCACCATCAGCTTGGGAAAAGGTTAAACTTGGTATATGTAACCCAATTGAGGTCACCTTGCAAAAAGATACAACCTTAACGATTTACACATTTCAGAGCGATCCAAGCCGTTCTGTTTATAAAATCCCAATAAATAAAAAGGAATACTTTCTCCTTGAGAATAGAAATCGCGATGCCTTCTCAGATGGAGCGAGGTTGAAATTTCTCTGGCGCGATTCAACCGGTGAAAGAATTATTGAAAGGGTTTTCACAAGTGAACAGCGTGGGTTTAATTATTTTGAGGTTGATTCAATTTATGGGGTCTTGATTGATGTTGACGAGCCCGACTGGGCTTTGCCCGGGTCTGGAATTTTAATATGGTATATTGACGAGAATGTGATTGAAGAAAAAATTAAAACCAACTCAATAAACAATGATGTGAAGCGTCTCGGTGTTAAACTTGTAGAAGCAGATGGACCACAGGTTATTTACGGAGATGAAATCGGCTGGGAGTTTGATATGTGGTTTTTGGGGAATTCAGCTCCTCTTTACAAAAATGAGTTTTCAATTCGTTCTTATCCTTGGAATCCAACGAATAGCCGTTCAAATTTTAATTTTAAAATTTATGATTTCAGCGCCCCGTCACCGGTGATGACTTTCAAAGTTGGTTTAAACGATACAATTTTAAGTCCGATGCCTTCTTTTCCGAAACAGATTGAAGGTTTAACATTAAATTCTTCAATTACGACTGCAAATATTGACCACGACCCAAAAAACGAAATAATTTTGAATTCTTCAATTGGAATTTACGCTTTTAATCCTTCGGGGACGAGTTTAACTTTGAACCCAGATGGGAGGTATTCAAGAACTGGAGGCGATTTCCCTTGTGCTGTTTTTGATGTTGATGGGGACGGGAAAAAGGATGTTGTCGGGATAAGTGGTAATAAAGTTGTCGTGTTTAAAACATTTGATTCAAATCTTGATGGCTTTGCTGATAGCGTTTGGGTCTTTGAAAATGGGAGTCAAATTTCAACACCACCAGCGATTTTCCGCAATGAAATTATCTTCGGAGATAGCTCCGGATATCTTAACTTTTTAAGAAGAGATGGGACTTTGGAAAGGAAGGTTAAAATTTCTGATGAGCCAGTTATCTCTCTTATCGCAAGTGATTCAATGTGGGTCGCTACTTCCAAGACAAAAGTAAAAACCGAGAGCAGAGAATGGAAGTTTAATGTTAATTTTGTCGCTTCAACTGGAATTGATCTTAAAGGGAACGGTGCTATTGAAATTGTAATAGCAATAGGTGAGGATGGGGATATAGCAATAGTTAACACTCAAAGTGGTAATTTTAAGATGATAAAGTTGCCTTTTAAATCAAAAGTGAACACAACTCCAGCACTTGCCGATTTGAATGCTGATGGTTATCCTGATGTAATAATAACTGTTGGAGATGACATTTGGGCGTTGAATTACCTTGGTTCTGTCCTTATGAATTTTCCGATAAAAGTTAGAGATGCCGTTTGGGTTTCTGCGCCGGTTGTTGTTGATTTTTACGGAGATAGTTTGCCTGAGATAATCGTTGGGACGAAAACAGGGCTTATTTATGCATTTGATGTCTACGGTAAAATAGTTTCGGGTTTTCCTGTTTCTGTTAGTTCATCGGTTGTTGGTTCGCCGTCGGTTTTCTATGAGAGCAATCTCGTCCATCTTTTTGTTGCAAGCTCTGACGGCTATCTTTATGGTTGGACGATAAAACCAAGTTCAATTCCAGCTAAAGTTTTCTGGGGGGGTTACCTTCGTGATGAAAAACATTCAAATTATTCCTCAAAGTTTGCTTTTGTTGAGCCGTTGCCACGGGCTGAAATACTTGATAAAAATGAGGTTTACAACTGGCCAAATCCAGTTTTGAGTGATTATACGTTTATCCGTGTGAAGACATTTTATGATTCAAAAGTGAATATAAAAATTTTTGACCTCGCGGGTTTTAAAGTTGATGAATTTGATATAATGACCTCGGCAAATTTTGAAACTGATGTAAAATGGGATGTGAGCAAAGTTCAAGGTGGGGTTTATTATGCCCGAATTGAAGCGAACGCACAAGGCAGAAGCGATGTTAAGATAATAAAGATAGCCATCGTGAAATGAGAGCTTTTTGTTTATTTTTTTTAATCTTCGCCATTGCCTTTTCCCAAGATGACGAGTTTATTCATACAGAGCTTGATTGGTTGACGATTGAGACGGAACATTTCCTTGTTCATTATCATCCAGGGGCAGAAAGGACTGCAAAAGTCGTGGCAAAAATAGCAGAGGAGATTTACGAACCGATAACATCCCTTTACAATTACAAGCCGGAGCGAAAGATCAACCTCATCATAAAAGATTACGACGATTATTCAAATGGCGTCACATATTTTTACGACGACAGGATTGAAATCTGGGCAAGCGCTCTTGACTTTGAACTTCGCGGTTCACATAACTGGCTCAGGGATGTGGTGACGCATGAATTTACACATATGATTCAAATGCGAGTTGCAATGAAATTCGGTAAAAAAGTCCCAGCGATTTATCTTCAATGGCTTGGATATGAACGGGAAAATAGACCAGATGTCCTTTATGGGTTTCCAAACATCATCGTCTCTTACCCAATTTCAGGTGTTAATGTCCCCGCCTGGTTTGCTGAGGGAACTGCGCAATTTAACCATCCGAATTTAAATTATGATTACTGGGATACGCACAGAGATATGATTTTGAGAATGCAGGTTATAGACAATAAGCTTTTATCTTGGGAGGAGTTGAATTCTTTTGGGAAGACGAGCTTGGGGAATGAGTCGGTATATAATTCTGGCTTCTCACTTGTTGAATTCATAGTCAAAAATTACGGCGTTGATAAACTTTATGAAATATCAAGGGAATTGAAATCGCCTTTATGTCTTACGATTGATCAGGCGATAAAGAAAGCGCTTGGACTAGAGGGTAAGCAGCTTTACGATATGTGGAGGGAGTATCTCAAAGGCAAATATCAAAGGCAAATTGAAAGCATTGGCGAGAGGGTTGATGGTGAGATTATTTGTGAAACTGGCTTCGGTAATTTTTATCCGAAATTCTCACCCGAGGGTGGGAAAATTGCGTATATTTCAAACAAAGAAAATGATTACTTTTCTATTTCCGCGCTTTATCTTCTTGAACTTAAAACGAGAAAGGAATTAAAAATCGCCGATGCGGTTAGCTCTTCAATATCTTGGTCTGCCGATGGTAAAAAAATTTTTTATTCAAAAAGGACGAGGAAAAACAAAAACTGGCAAAATCTTTATGATGTGTTCTTTTATGATTTTGAATTGAAAAAAGAGACGAGATTAACCTATGGCTTGAGGGCGAAAAATCCAGCTGTTTCTTCAGATGGTAAATATCTTGCATTTGTCTTTTATGAAGATGGAACTGCAAACATAGGCATTGCGGAACTTTCAGGTTCAAGTCGGATAGATAAATTTAAAAATTTGACGAATTTTAAAAACGGCGAACAAATATATAACCTGTCGTTTTCACCAGATGGCAAGAAAATCGTTTTTGATTATCTTTTGAAGGACAACCGCGACATTGGGATTATTGATGTTGAGAGTCAAACTTTTCAAAGCCCAATCACAACGCAACATGATGAAAGAAACCCAATCTTTTCAACTGACGGGAGCAAAATCTATTTTTCCTCGGATAGAAATGGCGTGTTCAATATCTATGAGTTTGACATCGCAACTGGTGAGATTATGCAACTGACAAATGTCTATGGCGGTGCCTTTATGCCCGATGTCTATGGGGATAAACTCGTTTATTCAACTTATACATCTGACGGATTTAAAATAGCATATATCAATGGTTTCAAACGGTTTAAGCCAAGCAATGGTGTTAATCTGCTTGCGATGGGCGATGGGATTATAGAGCAGATGCAAATTTCAAAGTCAAACGATTATAACGATGCGGATTTGCCGGAGTTTGAGAGCAAGGAATATAGCAATGTTTATACTCCGATTTCTTTCTATCCTGTGATTCGGCTTGACAATTATAACAAGCATGACAAAGGAATTGACAAATTGAAAATTGGATTTTACGCTCATTCAACGGATGTTCTTGGAAAATATAGTTTGTTCGGTGGAGGACTTATTAACCGAAAGTTTGAAAGAGACCTTTTCTTGATATTTGAGTTTAGCGATAGAATCCCGATACTTTATCAACTTGGTCTAAAGCCAAAATTTTCGCTTGAAGCATACAATATAACAAGAAGAACGAAATTTAATCTTGAACTTGGGTTGAATTTAATCCCCGTTGATATAGTTTATCACCTGACCGAGGTTGATTTATTGTTTCATTGGAGGCTTTTTCTGCAGAACTTAAATTTGAAAACTGGTTTCACTTTTTCAAGATATTCAGCCGAGATAAAAAGCTTTACGATACCGGAGACGAATATGCTCGTCCCATCATCAGATGATGTTTATTTTATCGGTAGGGTTTTCTATCTTAATTTGACATTTAGGGATATTTTGCCGAGGAGCAATTCGGATATAAATCCAATCGGTAGGAAAGTGATTTTGCGATTGAATTACGAATTGAATAAATTAAATCCCGATGGAACTTATGAGCTCAAGAATGGATTTCTTGTCCCTGTTTACAAGAATTATAACTTTTGGCGATTTGAATTGGGATGGAATGAATATTTGAAGTTGCCATTTAAAAATCACGCTCTCGGTTTAATTTTGAAATATGGAAGCATAATTGGTAAGCCAGTGAATGAATTTTTTGATTTTTATATCGGTGGTTTAATAGGCATGCGTGGTTATTCTTTTTATTCTTTCGGCGGGAATGAGGTGTTGATGTTAAGGTCTGTTTATAGATTTCCAATTTATGAGAGATTGTCGCTTCAGTTTTTACAGTTCGGGATAAATAGAGTTTATGCTGGTGTTTTCTTTAATTTTGGAAATGCTTGGAGTGAAAAGTTTAACTTGGATAATTTTAAAAAAGACGCAGGGGTTGAATTAAGAATTGACGGGACTTCCTTTTATATCTTTCCGATGAAGTTATTTTTCAGCGTCGCTTACGGGTTTGATAAATTTGAAAGGGTTGTAAATAAAGAGAGGTTCAGTTATGGTCGTGAATTTAGGTTTTACTTCGGGCTCGTATTTGAGTTTGACTCGCTTGAATAATTTTATGCGATGTTTTATATCTATCTTGATTTTATCCACAGCTTTGAAAGCACAAGATATTCCAGTAAGGACAGGTGATATATCGCTTGATTTTTCAAGTGCAAAAGTCGTTGAGAGGGGAAAGTACTCTGTGTTAAAAGCGGGTTTGATGTCAGGTTTAATCCCTGGTAGTGGTCAAATATATACAGGCAGTTATTTAAAGTCGGCTTTATTTTTCATAGCTGAAATCGCTTCGTGGTCTGCTTATTTTGTATATTCCAAGAAAGGTGATGAGCAAACAAGGAAATTTAAGCAATACGCAGATGAGAATTGGAGCGTTGTTCGTTATACTATGTGGATGAACGAATGGATGGAGAAATACGGAACACCTGATGCACCGATAGTTCAAATAGATCAAAATGAAAGTTTGAAGCCGTGGCAAAGGGTTGATTGGTCAAAGTTGAACGAGGCGGAAAGATATATAAGTCGTCTTTCGGGTGGTTTCTCACATACTTTGCCTTATTATGGTGAACAGCAATATTATGAGCTGATCGGTAAATACCATCAGTATGCCCCGGGATGGAATGATTTTGATAGTGGATTTGTCCCCGAAGATGTTCGCCTTTTACAGCCGACGGAGAAGTTTAAGTTTTATTCACTTGAAAGGGGCAAAGCGAACGATTTTTATTCAATCGCTTCAACCTCTCTTTTCATTGTTGTGGCAAATCATGTTTTAAGTGCGATTGATGCTGTTGTTGATGCTGCGGTTAAAAATAAAAAGATAAAGACAAAGGCAGAATTTGGTTACGATTTCAATTTTGGTTTAAGGGCGAATTTAAAATTAAGCGTTGATTTTTAAATTATGTCGGTTGCTCTTTTATTTTTTGATGGCATCGGGATTGGCGAAAACAATCCCGAAATAAATCCATTTGCAAGATACAAGTCAAAATTTTTTCGCGCCTTTAATGATGGTGGTGATTATACCGCTGAATATGGCGGGATAATTATTCCAACGGATGCAACTTTGGATATTTCTGGTCTTCCACAAAGTGCTACAGGTCAGACGGTGATTTTCACAGGGGTTAATGCTCCGAAAATAATGAACGGTCACATAAATGGTCTGCCAACACCAACGCTCAGGCAAATTCTTCTTTCAGAGAGTATCTTTTTGAAGTTGAAAAATCTCGGTAAAAAGGCAACCTTTGCAAACGCTTATTCCAAACATTATTTTGAACTTCGCGGTGAAAAGCTTTCAGCGACAACTTATGCGGTTATGGCTTCTGATATACCATTCAGATGGTGTGACATAGAGCTTCAGGAGGGAAAGGCAATACCAGCGGATTTAACCGGTGAATTTTTGAAAAGGTTTTACCCTGACATAAAGGTTATCACCCCTGAGGAATCCGGGGAAATCCTCGCTGGGCTCCTTGAAGAGTATGATTTTGTCTTGTATGAATTTCCTTTTACAGATGAAGCTGGTCACGAGCAAAACTTTGAACTTGCAATTAAGTATATTGATAGAATTGAGCGTTTCCTTGATTCTTTACTTTCAAAGGTTGACCTTGGGAAGCATTTGATAATTTTGACAAGTGACCATGGAAATCTTGAGGATTTGTCCGTTAAGACGCATACGATGAATAAAGTTCCGACTATAATTTGGGGCAAGGCTCGGGAGAAAGTCGGCAGAAGAATAAATTCGCTTCTTGATATAACTCCGGCGATAATTGAATTTTTTGAGGGAGAGGTTTAAAAGGGTGGGAAAGTTGCAATTTATTGAGACAATGCATATTTTAATTTTGAACTTTTTTATGCGATTTTTGTTAATAATTTTGAGCCAAAAATGAGAATTCAAAGAAATGCTTGTGTTTCAGGATAAATATCAGGCGAAGTTGAAAAAGCTACTTGAGGTATGTGAAAAGAACCTAAGAAGTTTTAATCCGGACCTTATAACCAAGGCATTTTGGTTTAGTTACAATGCGCACAAAGATAATTACAGGGCTTCGGGGGAGCCATATTTTAATCATCCTTATGAAGTTGCAATGATAGTAGCAAGCGAGATACCGCTTGATGATATATCTGTTGCAAGTGCCTTGCTTCACGATATAGTTGAAGATACGAATTTTACGCTTGAGGATATACAAGCGGAATTTGGTGAAAAAATCGCAAGGATTGTTGACGGTCTGACTAAGATAACGGGGATTTTTGAAAGTGATAATCGTGGGATAATTGAGGCAGAGAATTATCGTAAACTTTTGCTCGCTCTTTCTACCGATGTCAGAGTAATACTTGTGAAGTTTGCTGATCGCCTTCATAATATGAGGACGCTTGAGTATCTTCCGGAGCACAAGCGAAAGAGAATAGCCCAGGAGACGCTTGAGATTTACGCTCCTCTTGCACATAGATTTGGGCTTGCACAGATAAAATGGGAGCTTGAGGACTTGGCATTCAAGTATTTAAATCCTGAAGCTTATGAAGACATAGCAAGGAGGGTTGCTCAAACTCGTAAGCAGAGGGAGGAGTATATAAAAGAATTTGCGAAGCCGATAGAGAAAGCGCTTGCAGAGAGGGGGTTTAAATTTGAAATAAGTGGTCGCCCGAAACATCTTTACAGCATTTATAACAAGATGGTTAAAAGAGGGAAAGCGTTTGAGGAGATATACGACTTGTTTGCGGTCAGAATTATACTTGACACTGAGGATAAAAATGACTGTTGGACGGTTTATGGCATCGTCACCGATATTTACAGAGCTGTTCCTGAAAGATTCAAGGATTATATCACTAACCCGAAGTCAAATGGTTATCGTTCAATTCATACAACGGTTATAGGTCCTGGGGGAAAGATGGTTGAGGTTCAGATAAGGACTCGTGCTATGCATGAAATAGCTGAAAAAGGACTTGCTGCTCACTGGAAATATAAAGAAAACATAACTGAAACGGACAAACAGTTTGAAGAATGGGTTAGGTGGGTTCGCGATATACTTGAAAATCAGACCGATATGACGCAGTTTATAGAGGATTTAAAGCTTAATCTCTTTCAAGATGAAATTTATGTTTTCACGCCGAAGGGTGATTTGAAGGTTTTACCAAGAGGGGCGACCCCGGTTGATTTTGCTTTTGAAATTCATACCGAAATAGGACTACGCTGTATCGGTGCGAAAGTTAACGGTAGAATAGTCCCCCTTGATTATAAACTTAAAACGGGTGATCAAGTTGAGATAATCACTGGTAAACATCGCTCGCCGAGCAAGGATTGGGAGAAGTTCGTCGTCACATCAAAAGCGAAAGCACAAATCAGAAAGTGGATAAATGAAGAGAAAAGACGACTCATTGATGTCGGTAAAGAAATTTGGGACAAGAAGGTAAAAAGAGCGAAATTACACATAAACGACGATGAACTTCTTAAAATAGTTAGGGAACTTTACAAGTTTGACAACTTATCAAAGTTTTATCTTGCGATAGCAGAGGATGGGATTGATGTTTCTGAGCTTATAAAGAAAATAGAGGAAAGGCAGAAGCACAAAGATATAATTCCAAGACAATTAGAAGAGAGAAAGGAAAGCGTTGTAGAAGAAATTATCAAACCGCTCAAGGTCATAGCGATTGACGGTGGATTAAATTTCCTTTACACATTTGCGAAATGTTGCAATCCTGTGCCTGGAGATGAAATTGTTGGTTTCGTTACGACAGGTGAAGGTATAAAGATTCATCGTAAAGATTGTATAAATGTCGCTAAGTTGAAGGAGAAAGACGAAGATAGGTTTGTTGATGTCATCTGGTCAAAGATGCTTGATGGTATGTCATTCCCTGCTGGAATTGTGATTGAAGGTGAGGATAGACCGGGAATGCTTAAGGAGATCACCACAGTGATCTCGGGCTATCAGAACACAAATATAAGGATGGCCAATATTCAAACCGATGGACCTATTTTCCACGGGTTGATAACAGTTGAAGTCAAAGACCTTGAACATTTGAATGTCTTGATGGACAAATTGAGAAGAATAAATGGAGTTTACAGTGTCTCAAGATATCAGGAGAGATGAAATAAAGGGGAGAGTAATGGGGATTGATTTCGGGAACAGGAGAATAGGGATTTCAATAAGTGACCCAACGCTGACTATTGCTTATGGTTTGTCTGTTCTTGAAAACAACGAGGAGGTTTTTGATAGGATAAGTGAAATTTGTCGGCAATATGATATCGCTTTAATTGTGGTTGGTTTACCTTTAAAGTTGAACGGTAAGCCCAGTTCAAAGACGGAAGAAGTTCTGAAGTTCGTTGAAAAGTTGGAAAGTAGGCTAAAAGTGAGGGTTGTTCAGTGGGATGAGCGTTTAACCACAAAAATTGCGCAAATGTCAAAGATAGAAATGAATATGAGAAAGAAGGACAGACAAAGAAAAGGCACGGATGATTTGATTGCTTCAACTTTGATTTTGCAAAGTTATCTTGATTATTTGAAAAATAAAGAAGCTATGGTGGGTTGAGAAAAGGGGTTAAAATTTTGCTTCTTTCCTTGGTTTTCATTTCGTTCGTTTATCTTGTTTATGAATTCATTGAGATTGACAGGGAAATTGACCGACTGAGATTTGAAAATCCCAAAATCACATCTCTTATGGAGCAAAGAATTGAAGAAGCGAAAAGGAAGGGGAGAAACTACAAAATAAATCAAATTTGGGTTCCAATATCAAGGATTTCGCCTTATCTAATTAATGCTGTTATCGTCTCGGAGGATGCGAGCTTTTTCTCTCACGGTGGGGTTGACTGGTATGAGGTTAAAGAATCCATAAGGAGGAATTTGGAACGAGGGAGAATCTCTCGGGGAGCGAGCACCATAACGATGCAAGTTGCTAAAAATCTTTTCCTTTCAACTTCTCGTAATCCATTGAGGAAATTGGTTGAGGTTTTAATTGCATATAGGGTTGAGCAAAAGCTTTCAAAGAGAAGGATACTTGAAATTTATCTTAACATAATTGAGCTCGGTGATGGGATTTTCGGTGTTGAGTCAGCTTCAAGGAAATACTTCGGCAAGTCCGCTTCGGAGTTGACGCTTGAGGAATCTGCTCGTCTTGCTGCTGTGATTCCGAGCCCTTTGAGGTATAATCCAAATTCAAATAAGAGATTTGTTACTTGGAGGGTGAATTTGATTATGAACAGGTTGTTAGCAAGGGAAAAAATAAAGTTGGGGATTTCAAATGAATCTGGAGCAATTGAATAACCTCATATTTGAGGGGGAGGGGTTAACAGTTGAATTCAAACGGAAGGTTTCCTCTCCCGAGAAGATAGCGCGTGCCATGATTGCTTTTGCTAACACGCACGGTGGTGTCCTAATTTTTGGAATTGATGACGATGGAAGCGTAGTTGGCGTTGATAGCGAAAAAGAGGAAGTTGACCTTATTTTTCAAGCTGCAAGACAGCATTGTTATCCACCCATTGAACCAAAAATTGAAATTTTTGAGCTTAACGGTAAAGATGTCATAGTTGCAACGATTGAGCAAAGCCAGGATAAACCTCACCGTCTTGTCAGCTCAAATGGTGATGCTGGAAAGGTTTTCATTCGGCTTGGCTCACAAAATGTAGTTGCAAGCGAAGAGATGATCAAATTGATGAAACTTGAAAATGATAATCAACCCCTTCGCATCATGATCGGAGAAAAGGAGAGGCGTCTTTTGAACTATCTTGATAATTTCAAGAAGATAACAGTGAAAGAATTTAGCAAGCTTGTCAAAATAAGTGAAGATGAGGCATCGGATATACTTGTTAATCTTGTTAGGGTTGGGATCTTGAAAATTAACATCACCGGTGGAGGTGATTATTTTACGCTTGTTTGATGACTTTCCCTGTAAATTTTCACAAGCTCAAAGACAGCGATTCCATAAGCAACTGCGACATTTAAGGAGTGTTTTATTCCAAATTGAGGGATTTCAATTGAAAGGTCACACATTGAAAGCACTTCTTCAGTAATCCCCGTTATCTCATTCCCAACGATGAGGCACAGCGGGAAATCCTCAGGTTTTATCTCATAATATGGTATGCTTTCATCTG
This sequence comes from Candidatus Thermokryptus mobilis, assembly GCF_900070205.1. Taxonomy (NCBI): domain Bacteria; kingdom Pseudomonadati; phylum Candidatus Kryptoniota; genus Candidatus Thermokryptus; species Candidatus Thermokryptus mobilis. The sequence continues at coordinate 35,363 of NZ_FAOO01000003.1, forward strand.
TTATTTCAAGGGCAACTATCTTAACATTTTCCAATTTTAGAAGTTTTATCGGATCAATTGGGTTTTTATGATATTCCCAAGGGACACTTTCAATTGCTCCAAGTGCTGTTTTTTCAATGTCTTTCCGCGGAGGGTGTGGGGTATACCCAGTCAGGAAAAGTTTTTTTATAAGTGCAGCATCGCTTGTTCTGAAGATTGAGCCAACATTGTAAACGCTTCTCACATTATCAAGCAAAACATAAATTGGGTGTCTTTCAATTTTTTTCAATTCTTCAAGTTTATGTCTTTTCTTTTCAATCTCAAAAGCTGTCAACTTGCGCATGTGAGGACTTGGGAATTTTAATTTCTTCAAATTTTGTTAAAGTAAATAAAAAACATTTCCGAAAAAGGAAATAGAAAACAAAAAGCAAATTTAAGATGGTTTTCATCGGCGAAACAGTGAATAATCGGCTTGTGATTTTTGGGAACGAGAAAGAAAAATACTTTTATATAGAATTCACCGGGAATCTTGAATCCCCAAAGATTGAGAAGTATAACCTTAACAAAGAAGTTTTGCTTGCTCTTCTTGAGAGAAACCTTGACAAATACAGTCAAAAGGGATTGAACATCGTTTTTGAAAAAATGGATGAGTCGTCAGATTAATTTTTGGGCAACCCTCCGGTCCTTTCAAGGTAATCGTCAAAAGACATTTTCATATAGTAATCGTCTCCGATAAATGTCAATATTTTCATAAAGACATCAGCAGGGAAATAACCTGGCACGGCTGTTATCGGTTGCATATCCTCACGAATGAAAATAGTCGTTGGGAAACCTTCAACTCCGAAGATATATGCAAGTTCGGTCTCGCTATACTCGCGACCCTCAAAAATATGTTTCCTTTCGGATTCAGCGTTGAGTTTTACAAGGATGAATTTAGAAGCAAGATAATTTTTAACCGTTGAATTTGAATAAACCTCCTTATCCATCTTTTTACACCATTGACACCAATCGGTATATACATCTATCAGAACCTTTTTGTTTTCAGATTTAGCTATTTTCAGACCTTCGGAGAAGGAATACCATTTCAATTCTTTACTCTCTTGAATACTCAATGTCAATCTTGTGAAAAGCGATGCAATGACCAAGATGCTTAAAATTCGCATTTTAGTTTCCTTTTAAGTTTTAAGAAATCTTTCAAAATATATCAAAATGGAAGATAAAAGGCAAGGTATCGGAGAAAACAGCATCAAGAAATTTTAGAGCGTTCTGATCACCTTCTATTTTCCCACTGTTATAAAGAGAGCTTGGTTTTGCGAAAGATGAAAGAACTTGGGCAAATGTTTTTATGTCCATTCTAATCATTGCAGATTGTGTGTTTAATTTTTGTATTGAAACAATTTTATTTTGAACGGAGATTTTAAATGTGATGTTGTTTTCCGGGAGGATTTCGTCTTTTATTGATATTGTCGTTTCGCCATCGGGGGCATGAGCGAATGTTAAGAGTTTCAATGCTTCTTCAAGATTTATGATTCTCATCATAAATGTTGAACAAATTGAGGCGACGGATTTATACTCAAAGAATGGCCTTTTGAAATCTATCTCTCGTGGTTCAATCAAAACGTTAAATAATGGTTCATCTGGCGGGGCTAGATATTTGATTTTGACGACTTGTTCTGCAAGAGATGCAAGGAAGCCCCATAAACCGCGATAAGCTTCAGGGGTTAGAGCAATAAGTTCTTTTATCTCTACCTCAACTTGATTTTTCTCGTTTTTCTTCATCTCAAAACACAGGTAACCTTTTACTTCGCCATCATCATAAACATAGGGATTAGGGAAGTTCGGGAAAATGACGCGAGTCCAAAAAGCATCGTTTCTGTGAAGAGCAAAGTTTATTGATTTTATTCTTTCGGCGTAAACCTTTTTAATTTTCTCCCTCTCCGAAGTTTTCATTCGCCTTACATTTATTCTCTCGTCATACATTATTATGTTTGATGGTTCAATTTCATAAAGCAATGTCATACCGATATATTCCCAGCCATATTTTCTGTAGAACCTGTGTTGAAATGGATACAAAATTGAAAAAGGATAGTTCGCCGTAAACATTCTTTTTATGGCGTCTTTTAACATCATATCCGCAATTCCCCTTCTTCTATATTCCGGGAGAACTGCCACAGCGGATATCCCGCCCGCATCAACGATTTTCCCCTTAAATGATATTTTCAATGGCATTATCTTCGTACAGGCAATTATTTCATTGCTGTCTTCAACGACGATTATATCTTTGTAGTTATATCTTGGGTTATCAATTATATTTTCTCTTAAACCGTGATAGTCATTTATTAGAAATGAGGTTGAGATTATGTGGGCGATATCGTCAATGTCAACCGACCTTGCCTGCCGAATTCTCATGTTTTGCATTTTCACTCATTTTATTGCGTAGAATTTTTAACAAAGCATCTAAAACATCTTGGACTTCTATTCCACCTTCAAAGTCGCATATATGTGGGTCACCAGGACATCTTGTTTTGCAGTAATTTTCAGGTGGCAAGATTATCTCGCTTTCATTTCCTATCGGACCCCAAAGCTTTGGAGAACAAGCTGGAAGCGGGCAAAACATAGCGACAACTGGAACTTTAAGTGCCGAAGCAATGTGCATGCTCCCAGTGCTTGGTGTTATGAGGACATCAAACCTTGATATGTAAAGTATTAAATCCCTCAATGAATTGTTCTGTAAAATGTAAATTTTTTCCGAAACCAAGTTTTTGAATTTATTTAAAACCATGGGGTCGTTAAAGGAATTAATGTAAATTTTCGCCTCGGGAAATCTGTAAATTATTTTTTCCGTCAGCTCAACATATTTGTCAACTTCCCAATTCGGCGCGGATTTTCCACTTACTGGATTAATTCCGATAATAATTTCCCCCTCGTCTTTCGGGACAAAAAATTTTGCTTTTTCCCTCTCCTCGTCCGTTAGAAAGATCTCAGGTTCAAGGTTATCAGTTTTCACCCCAATTTTGCGTCCAAGGTCAAGTGAATAGTCAGCTTCATGTCTGAGTGGGATGTATTTGTTTCTGCTGACATGTTTCATCAATGTTATAACTCCGTAAAATCTTACCCCAACATTTATTCTCGTTTTAATCCCAGCGAAGAATGTCATCCAAGCGTGTCTTTGTGTTGGGAGCAGGTGGAGGGCGATATTGAATTTATACTTTCTCAAGTTAAAAACTTGTCTCCAAAACCCGCGCCATCCTTTGTCTTTTCCTTCGTAATCATCAATTATGATTTCGTCTATATTCGGGTTATTGATTAAAACATCTTTTGTATATGGTCTAACCATTACAGCGATGAATGCATCGGGGAAAGTTTTTCTAAGTTCACGCAGCAAAGGCGTTGCTAAGACCACATCACCAATTCTATCTGGACGGATGACGAGAATTCGTTTCTGTTTCATTTTATTCCTTCCTCTTCAAGGATTTTTTGTAACATTTGAGCATTTTTAGGAGCACTACCGCGATGACAATTGTTGAAAAAAATGTATAATGCCTCAACTTTCTCGTTTAAATCCTTGATCCTTGGAATCCATTCCCTTAATTCGCTTTCAGTGTAAAGATAATCATATCTTTCACTAACTCCTCCCTCCCACCAGCTTTTTTCGTTGCGACCGTGAAATCTTATATAACCGATTTTTTTACTCGTTGCTATACTTTGAGGTGGTATCAAACCTTTAAGACGTGGTTCATCAACACAAACATAAGGGATATCGTTTTGGGCTAAAAATTGATAAACTGAATTTTTAACCCAACTTATGTGCCTAAACTCCACGATCAATGGAATTTCCCCAGCGAATTTTTTCGTCTCAAGTATATATTCCCTGTTTTCTGGGGTATCTTTAAATGAGTATGGGAATTGGGCGAGGAAACCTTTTAATTTCCCCGATCTGATAAGTGGTTCGGTGGATTTCAAAAGTGATTCCATTGCTTCACGGTTTCCTTCACGCTCGTGGGTTGTTTGTTTATGAACCTTGACGATGAAATGAAAGTCAGGCGGTGTTTTCTTGTCAAGATGATAAAATACGCTTGCGCTTGGGATTCTATAATAAGTTGAGTTTATTTCAACAGCATTGAAAAATCTTTTATAGTAATCAAGCATCCGACCGTCTTCAATATCCTCTGGGTAAAATGTCCCACGCCAATCCTGAAAGCTATATCCGGAAGTTCCGATTAAAATCATGTCATTTGAAATTTTATTTCACGGAAATATCTTCGTGCGCTAGGTTTGCTCCAGCTTCAATCGCTTTGAGATTTATCTCCGCTATCACTTTCTTTTGTGTTAAAGTCACAGCTTTTTTCAGCGCTTCAATCGGGAATAAATCAGTTCGTGCAAGAAATGTCGCAATAGATAGTATCGTAATTGAAAACCTGTCAATGGTATTTGCGGTTTTTCTAAACGGATACACCTCAATTTTTGCCTTTGTCTCTGGGAGCAAGTTTATGAGATTCTCATCAACCATAATGGTTGAATTTTCATCCATATTTTGGATTAATCTTTTTACCTTACCTATACCTTCGGGAGCGATTGCTATGATATAGTTGGGTTTGTCAATCCCAGTATAAAAAATTTCCTTTCGGTCAAGTATAATTTCTGAGACAGAATGACCGGTCATAATCGTTATGGGATAATCATCTTTTTGTGTCGCATATAGCCCTGATAAAATTGCAGATGAGCCGAAAACGGTGGCGCTTGATTTTACTTTTTGACCAGCTGCTCCAGCAATTACTATTCCTGTTTTTTGAGTTAAATTGTTTGTAAATTCAGGTTCAAGGGAAAATTGCTTTGATTCCTTTATCGGTTGATTGGAATAAGTTTCTTTATATGCTTCAATATACTCTTTTCTTTCAAGTTTATGAACGATGCCCGTTTTAAAGCCGTAAGTTTCTAAAAGTTTCATCATTTTTTCTTTGTTGAGGTCATTCCTCGGAACATAGTATGCGGTGCAATATTCCCAAACATCAACGACAGCAAAACCTTTGAAAGCGATTGCTTCGGCTATCACATCAGAAAGATTTTTATCAAAGACGGTCATCCTTGCTGCAAAACCACCGTTTACTGCCTGGACTAATGAACAGGCATCAAGCGGATATTCTATGTTTCCAAGGTATGTCGTTGCTGTTTTACCACCAAATGGTGTTGTTACTGAATGTTCTCCTCCGGTCATTCCGAAGTTGAAATTGTTAAAGATTATGACGGTTATATCAATGTTCCTCCTTGCTGCGTTTATGAAATGCGTTCCACCGATCCCAAGTCCACCATCTCCTATAAGAACTATTACGGTTAACTCCGGATTCGCCATTTTTAAACCACAGGCATAGGTTATTGACCTGCCGTGAAGACCATGAAAGGCATTTACATTGAAGTATTGATCCGACAAACCGACGCAGCCTATATCAGTGACTAAAACTGTTTTTCTTGGGTCAAGGTTAAGCTTCGCCATTGCTTTGTCAAGTTGTGGCAAAATTTGTGAGTGCCCACAACCAGGGCAAAACGGAAGTTCAACTTCTTTCATATAAACAGCATTTTTTATAATAGCCATTTTCAAATGATGTGTTTTTTGTTTTTACTTTGTTGCAAAAGTTAAAATTGCCCAAATCGCCGTTATCATCAAAGTTGAAAAAGCAACGAATAAACCGATCATCCACTTTATAAGGCTTACTCTCACTGAATCCATCCTTTCAATCATCTCTGTCCTGACGCTTTCAATTCTTCCCATCGTCTCAGTTTTACTGCCCTCAATCCTTTCAATC
>NZ_FAOO01000003.1:41711-102802 GCF_900070205.1 Candidatus Thermokryptus mobilis
AATCCTTTCAATTAATTCTGTCTTATCCTTTTCTGTTTTTTCATATAAAAGTAGCAACCGCTTGTCAATGTCCTCAAACTTTTTATCAATATCATTGAACTTCTCTCTTATTATTTCGTAGATGAACATCTCAATCTTCGTGACCCTCTGCTCAAGGTTTTCTATCGTCGCCATTTTTAGTTCCTCACTTGCTTTTTAAAATCTCGTTTAAAATTTTTTGTGGATTTATCAATGTCGTATCCATCTGGTTTATCCGGACGATTTCAACTTTTGATTTGTCAACTATCCTTTCAATTTCAAGGACATATTGTCCGTTGTTCATCTCTGGGAAGATTATTCTTTTAATGTTTCTTGTTGCTTTTTTAATCTCATCTTCTGGAACAGGCCAGAGCAGGTTTATAATCAAATGCGAGACCTTATAACCATTTTCACGAGCTCGTTCAACCGCCTCAATCGCACTTCTTGCCGTAATTCCATATGAAATTATAAGTGTTTCAGCTCCTTCCTGTTCATCAAACCTCACAGCGTAAGGGAAGTATTTTTTGACTTTTTCTTCATTTATCTTTTTATCAAGGTGTTCCATCATCTTTTGAATTTTCTCCGGGACGGTCAACAAATTCCCATATTCATCGTGCGTAGATGTTGTGTATCTTATGATGTGTTTTCCGCCAAATGGGGAAAAGAGAGGAACATCGTCAATGTTCTCAAAGTAATATGGTTTGTAATCCGGCGTGTCTTCAGGGGGATATTTACGATCAATAATTTCGGGTTTTTCAACCTTTGACCAATCTACCCTCGTTCGCGTCATTGAGAGTTCTTTACTTGAGACAAGGAAAACTGGGACTCTGAAAATTTCAGCGAGATTAAAAGCGTAAATTGTGAAAGTATAGCATTCTTCAACTGTCGTTGGGGATATAGCAATTATCGGATAACCACCAGAAGTTCCCCATCTGATGAATTGAATATCGCCTTGTCCATCTTTTGTCGCTGAGCCAGTTGCTGGACCTTGTCGCTGGACATCAACTATCACGAGCGGAGTTTCGCCCATTATCGCAAGCCCTATGTTTTCGCTGTAAAGTGAAATCCCGGGACCGCTTGTCGCTGTCATAGCTTTTTTCCCAGCCATTGATGCGCCGATGCAAAAACCAATTGAGGCAATTTCATCTTCAGCTTGAATTGCGAAGCCACCAACCTTTGGGAGTTCTTGCATCATACCAAGTAAAATTGGGGTTGCTGGAGTTATCGGATAGCCAGCAAAAAATTTACATCCGGCATCAATTGCACCTTTTACAATCGCTTCGTTCCCGTCAATGAATTCAATCATTTTTTAAATACTGGTTTTGTTTTACTTGCACTTTAAATTATCGCTTTAACTTTAAAATAAAAAATTCAGCGAATTTAAACCTTTCGGTCAAGGACCTCTCTGACCTTTATCGCTATCGTCTCGTATGAATATGGCTTTTGTATCAGGTCAAATCCCTCAACATTCACATTTAATCCGTTCAAACTATATCCGGTTGCAAAAATTATCTTAACGCCCGGCTTAATTTTTACGATTTCCTTCATCGCATCATATCCGCTTAAAATCGGCATAACAATATCAAGCAAGACAAGGTCTATTTCTTCTGATTTTTCTCTGAAGATTTCTACCGCTTCAAGTCCATTTCCAGCAGTGTAAACTTTATATCCAAGACCGGTTAATATGTCATAGACAGTTGCTTTTAATTTTTCCTCGTCCTCAGCGACAAGAATTGTTTCGTTCCCGCCCCTTATTTCAGCGGGTTTCTCTATCTTTGCTTGTTCTTCCTGCTCTTCTTCATGTACCGCCGGCAAGTAAACTCTAAATGTAGTCCCTTGCCCAACTTCGCTATAAACATTGATGAAACCGTTATGTGCTTTGACAATCCCATAAACTATTGAAAGCCCAAGCCCTGTTCCCCCTTGTTTCGTCGTGAAAAAGGGTTCAAAAATTTTATTAATTATGCTCTTGTCAATTCCTACGCCGGTATCTGTCACAGATAAAACAACATACTCACCTGGTTTAGCTTCAATGTTAAATTTGCAGTACTCTTCGTCAATTACCCTATGGTATGTTTCAACGATAATCTTGCCCGCATCTGATATGGCTTCTTGAGCATTCAGGATTAGATTCAAAAGCAGTTGATTTATAAGGGCCGGATCAACTTTTACATTTGGAAGTTTCGGTGCGAGGATGAGTTCCATCTTTATATTTTCACGCAAAGCTTTTAGCATAACTTTGGCGAAATCATTGACCACAGTGTTTAAATCAATTACCTTCATTTCAGTTGGTTGTTCACGGCTGAATATCAAAAACTTTTTCGTGAAATCAGCGGTTTTCCTTATCGTCTGTTCAACCTCGTTTAGCTTTTCTTTCGCCTTTTCAATGTCCTGTGTCAAGAGTCGCCTTGCAAGCTGTGTGTTCCCGAGTATAACTGTCAAAGCGTTGTTTATATCGTGCGCAAGTTGAGCTGATAACTTCCCAAGCGCTTCCATCTTTTGTGAATGTATAAGCTGTTGTTCAAGCGTCTTAACCCTTGTAACATCTCGCAATATCCCTTGATAAGCAATGATGTTCCCATTCTCGTCATATATTGGTGTTGCTGTGTCATAGACGATGAGTTTTTTCCCATCCTTCGTTTTCAAATGTAGCTCATAATCCTTCACATATCCCTGCTTTTCAACCGCTTCAAGATTTTTCTTTCTATCCTCGGGATTCTGATAAAGTTCGGTTGCTATATCAACTTTTAAAATTTCTTCCTTTGATGAATAACCAAATAATTCAACAAATGCTTGATTGACATCAAGAAGTCTACCTTCGGGTGTAGAAATATAAATTGGGTCTTTTGAGTCCTCAAAAAGTTTTCTGTATTTCTGTTCTGATTCCCTTAAAAATTTTTCCGTTTCACTCCTTTGAATTGCTATCCCAAGTATATCTGCAAATGTTTTTATTGCGTCAATCTCCGTGATTTCCCATGTTTTTTCATTTTCACAGTCGTTGAAGCTAACAAAGCCCCACCACTTGCCACCGACGAAAATCGGCGCAACCGCTATTGATTTGACCCCGAGTATGCTCAAGAAAAGATATTCCCTGAATGGCATATCTTTGACAACACCATATATCAACCCATGGTTTGCGAGCACATTGACCCATCTATCAAAGCCCGCCAATTTATATGATATGTTTTGAAGTTGCACATCTTCAACTTTCCTCATCAAATCCGACGAATACCATTTGAAAGCCAATCCAGTTATCAAATCCGCATTTTGTTGATTCTTAAAAATGAAAACAGAGCTCACTTCAAGCGCCTTTCCAATTTCACCAAGCAAATTATCTATTTCGCTCTCCCAATTTATCGTTTTCAGTAAGACACCAGCGGAGTAGTTTATCGCCTTTAAAACTTGTTCTCGCTTCAAAAGTTTTTGTTCCGCTTCTTTTATCTGAGAAATGTCAAATATAATCCCAAATGTTTTTATCGCTTTGCCTTTTTCATCTCGTGTTATGTATGCGTAATCAAGGCAGTATTTGACCCTCCCATCTCGCGTTTTAATTCTATATTCGGCTTCAAATACAGATAAATTTCCTTCCAATGCGTCTTTGATTTTTAGAGTTAAGGCTCCTATATCGTCTGGATGTATGAAATCACGCCAACGGTATTTTCCGAGATTTATATCATCTTTACTTACACCGAAAATTGTTTCAACATCTCCTTCCCAAATCGTTTCGTCTTTTTCAATATCCCATTCATATGTCACTTCCTTCGTCGCTGAAATAATTTTTTCAAACTTGCTTTTCCAATTTAAAAGATCAATTTCAGTTAATTTTTTCCACAAAGTGAGCGAGATTTGAATTGCTACCGTCTGCGCCAAACTTATTTCATCGTATGTGAATTCATGAGGTTGATTATAGTAAAGCATAAACTTGCCGAACAATTTCCCCCCATACACAAGCGGAACGAAAGCTATTGCTTCTATTCCCTCGGTCAAGATTACCTTCTTTAAATTTTCATCCAGTGTTTTATCCTCTCTGACATTTGCAATTAAAATCGGTTGTGGATTTGCTTCATCTGGTTTCCAAGGAGAATGACCTTCAACGGCTTTTCTGTAATTTTCAGAAAGACCGATCCAAGCTTTAAATCTCATCACACCGTCTGGGTCAATCGTTAGAATAGATGCTCTATCAACTTTTAAAATTTTCACGATTTCAGACACCACCTGCCGATAAAACTCTTCGGTTGTTTCGGTTCTAAAAATTAAATTTGTCAAATTGTAAAGTGATTCAACCGCCAGAAGTTGTCTAGTTAATTTATCTTCAATTTTTTTTCTTTCCTCAACCTCGGTTATCAACTTTTTTGACGGGATATGGACAAGCGAAGCAAAGAGCATAAAGATTAATATATACGATGCGAGCAGAACAATTTGAATAACCTCGGGGATTGAAAGAGTAAAAGGCGTTGTGTATTTTATCCCAAACTTTTCAAGTAGGAATAAAGTTGAAACTGCTATTGAACTTGCAACGGCAAGCAGAAAAGCCCGTGCGCTTCCAGTTGTGATGCCGTTGAATGTAATGACTATAAGGTAAAGGAAACCGGAAAAGAGAAAAGTTATCCCGCCAGCAAAATATACAGCGATGCTGATAACGATTATATCAATTAAATTTGTCGCAAGTAAAAGTTTATCTTTCGCCTTGAACAATTTTCTTAAAAATTTGAACGGCTGGTTTATTAGCGCCTCAAAAATCGCAAGGGCAATGTAAACATTAACGGGTAAACCAAACTTGAAAATCCTATCAAGAACGATGAAAGTTATGGCAATTGATACTGAAGCGATCGCTCTTGCTTTAACTGAGTAATCACACGCAAAATCGGAAAACTCATTGAGTTTTGGTGGGGGTTGTTTCATTGCTTTTTTTAAATTTATTTTTAATCGCATTTTCCTTTGGTGAAATAGTCAAATATAATTTTTGAGATTTCAGCTATAGCGAGGTGACCTTTGTTATCAACGGCGTATGATACTTCTGATAATTGGTCACAGAAGATCGCAACTGCGTATGTTGTGCATTGTGAATAGACAATTCCGATATCTGCTTTCATTCTGTCAATTGAACCTGTTTTATTCGCAACGGCGACTTTTTCAGGGAGGTATCTTTTCATCATTTCGTAATCTTGATTATTTTTCATTATGTTAATTATCTCGGCGGAAACCGACGGGTTTATGATTTTTCCATTTGCGAGCATTTCAAGAAGTTTTAACATATCGTTCGGTGTTGTATAACCGACGCCGAATTTTAAAGCTTCAGGTGTGTTCTTTTTTGTTTTAAATGACATCAGCTTGTTTAAAATTTTCGTGTTTTCAAGCCCAAGTGATTTCATCCTTGAATTTACAGCTTCAAGTTTTGCGTCGTGTTCGTTCGCAAAGCAATCAAGCACAAGGTTTGTCGCCGTGTTATCGCTTAAAATTATCATCAAAACAGCGACATCAATTAATTTCAATTTAGCCCCATTGTAGAAGTATTGCAACACGCCAGCCCCACCATATTTGAGCGAATCATCAAGTGATACCAATGTATCTTTCTTTAGTTTTCCCTCTTCAAATTTGTAGAACAGTTCAACAAGAATTGGGACTTTTATCACACTTGCCGTTGGGAATAAAGAGTCTGCGTTTATTTGGATTGTTTCCCCCGTTACGAAGTTTTTGGCGCTCAAGCCAAGCCGACCGACGCCATATTTTTTAGCGACCTTTTGAATTTTTGAAACTACTTCATCTTGTTTGATTGTTAATTTTGATGATGAGCAAGAAATGAAAAGAATCGCTGTGAAGAGAAGTAAAACCCGTTTCATTTGCGCGCGTTTTTTATTGAAAGTTAATTTTTTTGTTTAAATTAATCAAGATTTTTCGTTTCAAAATCAAGGAGTATTTTAAAATGATTGAAGCAATTTTCGTCTCACATGGATCGCCGACACTGCTCGTTGAAGATGGAGAATATGTTGAACTTCTCAAGAAACTCGGTCGTGAATATAAAAGTAAAGGTATAGATTTGATCATAGTTTCATCACCGCATTGGATTTCGCATAAAGATTTTTATGTTCAGGTTTCGCCAAAGCCACTGTGCATTCAGGATTATTACGGTTTTCCGGATGAACTTTATCAGTTCAAGTATGAAGTTGAGAATGACCTTGATTTTGCTGTTAAGCTTGTTGAGGAGGCTAAGAAATATAACTTTCCTGTCGAGGCTACGCTTGATTGGGGACTTGACCATGGGGCTTGGGTTCCTCTCTATTTTATGTTCCCGGAGCGTGATATTCCAGTTATCCCGATTTCAATTTCTGCTGGACAGTTGCCCCAGGAACATTTCAAGTGGGGAAATTTTATCAGAGAGTTGTCTGAGAAAACAGGAAGAAAAATTTTATTTATCGGAACTGGCTCAACGACACACCGACTTGATATGATAAGGTGGGGGATGAATACGGCGCTTGTTTATCCGCCAGGTGAGAAATTTGACAGATATCTGCTTGAACTTTTAAAAGCTGGCAAATATGATGAGGTTTTGCGTTTGCCTGGGAAAGAGATTTTTTACGATGCTATGCCAGAGGGTGGGCTTTTGACATTATTTTTGACAATCGGAGTTGCCGGAGAAAATACAAAAGGTGAAGTTTTATATTACGGGGGTTGGGCTTACGGGGTAAGTATGACCGCAGTTAAATTTAAAAAATTGACGGAGGTGAAATAAATGAAAATTCAAATTGAATTTTTTCATGATGTTTTGTGCGCTTGGTGTTTCGCAATTTCACCAAGGGTTCATCGCTTAGCACAGGAAAATCCAGATGTTGAAATAATTCATCGCTCTTTTGCTCTTGCACCAAATCCAGATGCAATAGCTCAAATCTTCGGGTCAAAGGAAAACGGTAAGCGTGAGATTTTAAATCACTGGCGAATGGCTAACGAAAACGACGATGAACACAGGATAAACGCTGACCTTATGGAACAAAGAGAATTTGACTATCCATATTCAATCCCTGGGCTTTTGGCTTGTAAAGCATCTGAATTACAAGGTGGACAGGAAATGCATTGGAAGATGTTTGATAGGATTCAAAAGGCACATTTGGTTGAATGTTTAAACATTGCTGATTTCAATGTTTTGAAAAAGTGCGCTGAAGATATTGGGCTTGATGTTGAAAAGTGGGAGGAGGATTATAATTCTGAAACTGTTTTTAGAAATCTGGCTTATGACATTGAGATTGCAAAACACTACGGGATAAATGGTGTCCCTGCGCTTGTTGCAAATGGAAGGTATGGAATCATCGGGGCTCATAAATATGAAACACTTGAAAGATGGCTTAACAAAGTAAGAAGTGAGCTTGAAAAACAAGCAAATGGAGGTTAAAATGGGGAAAAAAATATGTGTTCTCTTTTTATCCATTTTATTTTTTACTGGCTTAAAGTCACAAACTTTAAAGGTTGGAGATAAGGCGCCCGATTTTAAACTTCCGTATGCCACTAAAGACACGATCGTTTTTGAAGGGGTTCGTCTTTCAGATTTGATAGGTAAAAGGAATATAGTTCTTGCATTTTACCCAGCCGATTGGAGTGGTGGTTGCACAACGCAAATGTGCACCTTTAGGGATAATTTTGTGGAACTTTCAAAACTTGATGCTGAAGTTTTAGGGATAAGCGGTGATTATGTTTTTTCTCATCGTGAATGGGCAAAACATCTTAATTTGCAATTCAAACTTTTGAGCGATCACAAACACGAGGTCGCTAAGCTTTACAATTCGTATGATGAGAACTCCGGGTTTAATAAACGAACTGTTTTTGTCATTGATAAGTCGGGTAAAATCGCTTACATAAATTGGAGATATAATGTCAGGGATCAATCACATTTTGAGGAGTTGAAGAAAGTTCTTTCTGGGTTGAAGTAGCGTATTTTACTTCTTCAAGGAACAGCCCGCATCCCGGGGCGTGCATTATTTTAATTTGGTTAAATTTTTCAAATAGCATTTTTTTGAATGTTTCAATTTCAATTCTTCCCCTTGCGACATCAATCATAGCGCCGACAAGTCCTCTGACCATCCCATAGAGGAATCTGTCGGCGGTTATTTTGAATATGATTTTATCATCTTCTCTTTCCCATCTTGCTTCTTTGACATCACAGACGAAGTTTTTGACATTTGAACCCTTTTTAGCGAAGACCTCAAAGTCATGTTTCCCGGGAATTAATTTTGCGCATTCTTGAAGTTTTTCAAAGTCAATTTTGTATTTGACAAACCAAATGTAATTTCTTCCTATCGCAACCTTTTTCGTTGTTATGAAGTATTTGTATGTTTTTTCAAGTGCGCTGTATCTTGAGTGAAAACTTTGTGGGACATCTTCTGCTGATATTATTGTGATGTCATCTGGGAGGATTGAATTTAGGGCTTTTTTTAAGTTTTCGGTTGGAATTTTTGAGTTTGTTTTAAAATTAGCGACTTGACTGCGAGCGTGGACACCTGCATCTGTTCGGCTTGCCCCTATCAAATTCACATCTTCACCTGTAATTTCTTTTATCGCTTTTTTAATCTCACCTTGGACGCTTCTACCGTTTGGTTGAATTTGCCAGCCGACGAAGTTCGTTCCGTCGTATTCAATTACAAGTTTAATGTTTCGCATAGGATAAGGAATTTGTTTTTAAAGTTTGCAAATGGGTCTTTTCTTGAATAAATTTAAAAAGTAATTTCACAAAATTTGACTTCAAAAGATGGATGCCATTGCAAGCCTTGAAAAGCAAAAAGTAGCGATAAGTTCCGTCATCGCTGCGGTTTTTCTTACAGTTTTAAAACTAATTGTTGGTTTGATGACGGGAAGTCTGGGAATACTATCTGAGGCTGCTCATAGCGGTCTTGATCTTGTCGCTGCTGCTTTAACTTACTTTGCTGTCAAAATCGCAGATAAACCCGCCGATAGGGAACATACCTACGGGCACGGAAAGTTTGAGAATCTATCAGCGCTTTTTGAGACATTGCTCCTTGTTGTGACATGTGGATGGATAATTTATGAAGCCGTAAATAGAATTTTCTTCCACGAGGTTCATATAGAAGTTAATTTTTGGAGTTTCGCTGTCATAGTCACTGCGATAATAGTTGATTATTCAAGGTCAAGGATTCTTTTTAAAGCCGCGAAGAAATATAATAGTCAAGCGCTTGAAGCCGATGCTTTACACTTTAGCACGGATATTTTAAGTTCAGGGGTCGTTATAGTTGGTCTAATTGGGGCTGGTTTTGGTTTCCACAAGGCGGACGCTTTTGCTGCTCTTGTCGTCTCTGGTATAGTGATGTGGATAAGTTTTCGCCTTGGAAAAAGGACAATTGACATGCTCACCGATAGAATCCCTGATGTCGGTTTGGTTGATAAGGTAAGAGAGGAGGTTTTAAAGATTGATGGTGTCGTCAACTGCAGAAACATACGAATAAGACAAGCAGGCTCAAAATCATTCGTTGATATGGTCGTTGATATAAAAAGGACGATACCTTTTGAACAGGCGCACCAGATAATGAATTTGATTGAGGAGAGGATAAAAAAGATGATGCAAAATGTTGACATAGTTATTCACGCTGAACCGATTGAAACCGATGACGAGACAGTGATTGACAAAATAAGGATGATACTTATACATTCTGGGATGTCGGCGCATAACATTGAGGTCCAAAAGGTGAAAGATAGATATTTCGTTGATTTACATCTTGAATGTAAGGAAAAGCAAACACTTGAAGAGGCACACGAGATCGCCAATCAAATTGAAGACGCAATTAAAAATAAAATTGAAAATGTTGAGAGAATTTCAATCCATATTGATGAGGAAAGCGATATGATAAAGGAGACGAAAATCGTTAATGACAGGTGCGAGGATATGGTTCAGCGGATAGTTTCAATTGCGAGGTCACATAAGGGCGTCATTGACTGTAAAGATATAACCGTGATGGAAATTGACGGTAAATATAAAGTTACGATGAATTGCCTCCTTGATAAGTCGCTAACCCTTTCCGAGGCGCATGAGATTGCAACGACGATTGAAAATCAAATTTATCTTGATATAAAGGAAGTTTCAAAGGTCATAGTTCATGCCGAGCCAGAAAATAAAACTTGAAGAGTGATGAAAAAAATCAAACCGATGTGGGTTTTCAAGTCATATAAGGATTATAAAATTTGGAAGATTTTCCCAACAAGGCATGATAAAATTCTTTGCGAGCTTAGGGATTTGAACAAGAGGGTCACAAGTTTTGTTTGTCTTTCAATTTATAATGGCAATAAAATTTGGGAAAAGTCCGACTTTGAAGAGCCGTGGTGGATTCAAATTGCAGATGTTGACGATGATATTTTCTTCCTTTGCGAGTTTAAAAGACCTGATTTACCAGCCCAAGGTAAAACTTATGCTGTTAGTTCATCAAGTGGGGAAGTTTTATGGAAGGATGACGAATTTGACTTTATGTTCGCTTTGGACGGGAGGGTTTATGGCGTTAGAAATTTAATTGACAGTAGATTTTATTTTGTGGTTGATGCAAGAACTGGCGAGATATTAGAGACATATGGTGATGAAAAAGCTGAAGAGATAAACGAATTGAGAAACGAGAAAATCAAAAGTATGGAATTCATTGAGACATCAATATCATTTGATGAGTATCATCCTGATTATGAAACAGCGAAGGGACTGGTTGATTCTTTTGTAAATGATGGCGACCCGAGATTTCCCCCCGAGGTTTTGGTAAAGGAGAACATTTCACTGATAAATTACCACATTGCGCGTGGAGTTAAAGCAGGTTCAGAGAGGTTCAAAAATGTTTTGAAGATAGTTGAAATTAACACTGGGAAACTTCTCTATCAAGATGTCCTTTATGATGATTTGTCTTTCTTCATACCTGATGCTTTCTTTTGCAAGGATGACTTTGTTTTCTATGTACGAGAACAAATTGAACTTATAGCAATAAAATTGCCACATCAAATATGAAAGTCATTACCGAAAGAATAACCGTTTCAACCCGTGGTTTTAACGATATAATTGACATAACAGGCGAAGTTGAATCTGTAGTCAAGAAACATCAAGTTAAGAATGGTAATGTGACGGTTTTTGTCTCAGGTTCAACTGCTGGGGTAACTACCATTGAATATGAACCCGGTCTTTTAAAAGACCTTCCTGAGGCATTTGAGAGAATCGCTCCAATGGGAAGGCGTTATCATCATGACTCACGCTGGGGAGATGATAATGGTTACGCTCATGTGAGAGCTTCAATTCTTGGAGCATCTTTAACAGTTCCATTTTCGGATGGGAAATTGCTCCTTGGCACTTGGCAACAAATTGTCGTTGTTGATTTTGACAATCGCCCAAGGACGAGGAATTTGGTCATTCAAATAATTGGTGAATAAAATGGATAGCAACTTCACAGATATCTCAATGATTGGTGAGTTCGGGTTAATTGCGAGGTTAAGTCAGATAGTTCAACCGTATCGTGATACTTTAATCGTAAAGGGCATTGGTGATGATGCTGCTGTTTATATCCCAGCGGATGGAAAAGTTCAAGTCGTGACAACGGATGCACTAATTGAGGGGGTTCATTTTGACTTGACATATGTGTCAATGAGAAATCTTGGGTGGAAATCAATGGCGGTTAATTTAAGTGACCTTTGTTCTATGCTTGCTATTCCGAGATATGCTTTAATTACTATTGCCATCCCGAGGAAGATTTCGGTTGAGATGATTGAGGATTTTTATTTAGGCGTGAAGTCGGCTTCAAATGAATTTAATTTTGCTGTAATTGGTGGAGATACAACAACGACCTTCGGAAATATGGCTATTTCAGTAACAATGATAGGTGAGGCGGAAAAAGACTTTATCCCGTATCGTAGCGGTGCGAAAGTCGGTGATTATATCTGCGTAACAGGAAAACCAGGTTTATCGTATGCAGGATTGAAGATACTTATACGCGAAAAGAAAAAATTTCTTGAATCGGAAGATAAGGAAAATTTCAAACCAAATTTTGAACCATTTTTGAAAGCAATTGAAAAACATCTTAAACCCATCCCGAGATTTGATGTCGTCAATAAAATGATAAATGAAAAAGTGAAAGTAAACGCAATGATTGATATAAGCGATGGTTTGTCTTCGGATTTGTTGCATATATGTCGGCAAAGTGGCGTTGGAGCTGAAATTTACGAAACAAGTTTGCCGATTGATGATATGGTGAAGAAGGTCGCGGAAGAATTCGGAGAAGATTATTTGAATTACGCTCTTTATGGTGGCGAGGACTATGAACTTTTATTTACTGTTTCCGAGTCGGAGTTAAAGAAACTTGATGCTCTTGCTGATGATGTGAAAGTAATTGGAAGAATCCTTGATCGTGAGCAGGGGATAAAGTTGATAAAGTCAGATAATAGCCAAAGAGACCTTGAAGCCGGGGGATGGGACCATTTTAAAATAAAGTCGCAAAGTTTATGAAGAAAATTTTCATCCTGATTTTTTTCTGGTCGTTTCTTTTCGCTTATGAAGGTGAAGAAAAGTATTGGATTGTCTTTAAAGATAAAGGGATTTATGAGAATGTTTCGCTTGCAAAGGGAAGCGTTGTTTATGAAAGATTAAAGGGGTCAATTTCAAGGAGGGCTTTTGAAAGGAGATTGAAAGTCGTTAAGGATGAGTCAAAGGTTTTTGATTATTATGACATTCCAGTTTATGAGGAATATGTGAATAGAATTAAGTCGCTTGGTATAAAGATAAATGTAATCTCAAAGTGGCTCAACGCTGTGAGCGCATTTCTTGATAGCGAAAAAATTAACATAGTTAAGTCACTGCCTTTTGTAGCGTCTGTAAGCCCAGTTGCAAAAAGCGTTAGGACATATGTTGATGTTTATGACTATGGACCGTCAGAGCGACAGATAAGATTATCCGGGGTTAAGAAGTTGCACGAGATGAACATCGTTGGAAAGGATGTTATCGTTGGAGTTATGGATACTGGTTTTAGACTATCGCATGAGTCGCTTGTAAATGTTGATGTTTTGGCTGAGTATGATTTTATATTTAACGATTCAACGACGGCAAATTCACCTCAAGATTCACCAAATCAGGATTTTCATGGTACGCTTGTTCTATCGGTTCTTGGGGGAAAGAAGGAGGGCAAGATTTATGGTGTCGCACCAGGGGCTAAATTTGTACTTGCTAAAACGGAGGATGTGAGAAGCGAGACGCCAGTAGAAGAGGATAACTGGGTCAGAGCTATTGAGTGGATGGATTCACTCGGGGTTGATGTTGTTTCAAGTTCGCTTGGATATATTGATTGGTATACCTACAAGGATATGGATGGGAACACGGCAAAAATAACAAAAGCTGCGGACATCGCATTTCAAAAGGGAATTGTTGTTGTTAATTCCGCCGGGAACGAAAGGAACACTCCATGGAAGTATATCGTTGCTCCTGCGGATGGGAAATATGTGATAGCTGTTGGCGCTGTTGATTCAACTGGGAGAGTTGCTTCTTTTAGTTCTATGGGGCCAACTTATGACGGAAGAATAAAACCAGATGTTTGTGCGCTTGGCGTTTCTGTTTTCGGTGCTTCAACTGGTTCAACTTCAAGTTATGTTTATGCTTCTGGGACATCGCTTTCTTGTCCAATTGTAGCTGGAATCGCTGCTTTAATTTTATCAACTCATCCCGAACTTAACTCTTTTGATGTAAGGGATGCAATAAGAAACACCGCAAGCAGAGCGAATAACCCAGATAATGACTACGGTTGGGGCGTTGTTGATGCTCTTTCATCTGCTTTGTATCACGGACCAATTTTGAGCAATTTCCCGGAAATAAAGGAAAACGTAAATGGTTATGAGATATCCGTTTATGCTATGTCCAAAAGCGGGATAAAGGAGATTTTCATAATGGCAAACAATCAAAAAGTTCCGATGTACCCTGTTTCCGAAAATAAATTCGCTGGCGTGTTAAGTTCGCTACCGCCTCAATTTTCAATTTTTGTCATTGACAATCAAAATAAGACCAACATCTTGACGACATATCTTGAGTCAAAACCGCCTGACAAGTTTTATCTTTCCCAGAATTTTCCCAACCCGTTCAACTCCAAAACGATTTTTCTTCTTGATGTATCTGAGCCAGTTCAGGTAGAAATTTCAATTTATAATATCCTCGGTCAAAAGGTTAGGACGCTTGAAAATAGATTTTTTTCGCAACCTATCAGAGGTTATAGGATAGTTTGGGATGGGAAAGATGAGGAAGGGAGAAATTTGCCAAGTGGTGTTTATTTTTGCAGGCTTGAGTCGGAGAAATTTAAAACTGTCCGAAAGGTTGTTTTGATGAGATGAAGGGAGAAAACTCCGAAACAAAATTTTTGGGGCTTGGGCAGATATTATTTGCTTCTTTTCTCGTCTTCGTTCTCCTCGCTGTGACGCTAATTAAAAAGGTTTGGCCTTGGGCACCTTTTGACTTTATATCAGAGATTTTGTTGGTTGCCCTTCTGATAACATTTATGTTAATTGTTCAACCGTTTGCGAAGAAGTTTGAGGGGAACCCGGTTGAAGCTCTGAAATTCATCAGCGCTTTTTTATTCTCACTCATCTTGATTTCGTTTGTATTCAAAAACCTGATCAATGTCACAAGACAAAATAACATCGTGGTTCCATCGCGTTACAGCGATGTTGTAATGACTAACCTGTTCAGTGTTATTTACATTTTTTTGGTTGCCGTCATTTTTTCAATTTTTATGAAGGTTTTGTTCCTTGGCAGAGGAAGAGAAGTTAAAGTTAAATTCATTTTAACGCTTGCCTTTTTCGCCTTTTATCAATCTTTTACCGATTTATTTGAATCGCTAGGCAAAATGTTAAGAGTGGTTGTCTTTGAGCCGGGAATTGCGATGATTATCCAGTTCTTTTTATTTATGTGGATTTCCATCAGGATTCCATGGGTGATAAGTTTGAGAAAGCGTGAAAAATATCTCGTCTTATTGTTTTCTTCACTTACTTTTATCTTTGTCATATTTCACGGTAGCCCTCTAATAACTGGCGGAGGTGCTGAGGCGTTGCGTTTTTATTCACCGCTGTTTTTCTCTTTCGCTCATTATTATTTTGACACATTTGTAGGGGTTTATTCTTTTTTTGTTTTCATAAGCACAATTTTTCATCTTCCAACAACTGAAATTTACGAGCGAAAGGTTGCGGAACTTTCAACTTTGCAAAACATCGGCAAACTCGTCGCACAAATGCTTGACATCAGGGAGTTTTCTGAGACAGCTTTAAAAATCGCTATGGAGATGACAAATTCAAAATCGGCTTTGATTGAAATTAAACTTGCTGAAAACGAAATAATTTGCAATGGAATCGGAACTGATACTGAAAAGCTGAAAGAAATAACAGCGGATAAAAATCTTGATGAACATCTCGTCGTTAGTTTTGAGGATGGGGATATTTTGATTGCCCCTCTTATCGCTCACGGGAAAACCTCCGGTTATTTATCTTTGATGAAAAAGGAAGGTAGATTTGACGCTGATACTCTAAACCTTGCGCTTGCTTTTGCAGATCAAATCGCTATAGGCGTTGAGAATTATAAGCTTGTCATGGAATCAATTGAGAAAGAAAGATTGCTGAGGGAGTTTGAACTTGCAAGGCAGATTCAGAAGAAGCTCCTTCCTGCGGTTCTCCCAAAGTCAAATAAGTTTGAGATGTCGGCGCTATCTTCGCCCGCTTTTGAAGTAGGCGGTGATTATTACGACTTCGTTATTCACAGTGATGGAAACCTGTCTTTTATCGTTGCAGATGTTTCTGGCAAAGGGGTTTCGGCAGCTTTTTATATGGCTGAGATAAAAGGGATTTTTCAGTCAATTTCAAAAATTTACAAGAATCCGACCGAGTTCTTGCTTGCGTTCAACGATGCAGTATATGGTCATGTTGATAAAAAGTTTTTCATAACCTTGATTTATGCTTACTTTGATGTGAAGAACGGTTCAATTCAAATTGCAAGGGCGGGACATCTTCCCCCGATATTTGTCAGAGGAAAGAAAGTTGAATTTCTTAAGCCACCAGGACCTGGAATTGGTCTTATGGAGACGAAGATGTTTGAAAGGTATATAAAACCGGTTAAATTAAAACTTGAAAAGGACGACTTGCTTATTTTTTATAGCGATGGTGTTATTGAGGCGATGAATAAAAGTTGGGAGGAGTTCGGCTATAACAGGTTCGCTGATTTTGTTTTGAAAATTTCAAAAGAAGAAACGGAAAAAATAACACGGTTGATTTTTGAAGAAATTGAAAAATATCGGGAAGGTGAGCAAACATTTGCGGATGATTTGACGATTTTGGCAATCAAGTGGAAAAAATAATTGAGGGAGAAATGAGAAAAAGAGAAAAAAATTTTGATGTTCTTGTAAGTGATAAGAATTCAATCAAGATTTTGAAGTTGAAGGGCTATCTTGACGCTTATACCTCGCTACAGCTTGAGCAGATGTTCAGAGACCTTATAAATTCTGGAAATTTCAAGTTCGTTGTGAATATGAAGGATTTATCTTACATAAGTAGTGCTGGCTTTGGAGTTTTTATGGCTTTTGTTGACGAGACAAGAAAAAATAAAGGTGATATAAAGTTTTCCTGTCTGTCTGAAAAAATAGATGAGATATTTGACCTTCTCGGATTTAAGCATATATTTGAGGTTTATAAAAGTGATGAAGAGGCGATAAAATCTTTTGAGAAAGTGAGGGGCAGGGATGCCAAAAAGAGGAGAAAATAAAGAGCTTAAAATAGACAGCCGGCTTGAAAACCTTCACAAGGTTCGTGAATTTATAAGAAAGAATGCAATTAAATTCGGATTTGATGAGATTGAAGCAGAAAAAATTGTCTTGGCGGTTGATGAAGTGTGCACGAATTCTATTAAGCATTCATATAGAAATAAGCCAGACGGTGAGATTAAAATTG
Organism: Candidatus Thermokryptus mobilis; assembly: GCF_900070205.1. Lineage (NCBI taxonomy): Bacteria > Pseudomonadati > Candidatus Kryptoniota > Candidatus Thermokryptus > Candidatus Thermokryptus mobilis. Next base: position 58,656 of record NZ_FAOO01000003.1, read on the forward strand.
AAGTTAAAGAGGAAAAAGATAGGTTTGTCATCATCATCTCATATGGTGGTTTGCCGTTTGATCCTTCAAAGGTTAAAATTGAATCGCCAGTTGAGAAGTTCAAGCGGACTGGAAAAGTTAAAAGAGGGAAATTGGGGATGTTTATAGTCCATAGTTTTATGGATGATGTTAAATATGAATCCAAGGGAGATGAAAATGTTGTAGTTTTAATAAAATTTTTGGGTAGAGATGAGAAGCGAAGATGAAGTGATTTTCACGCTTGAATCAATTTTCAATTTGGGGAAAGCGTTAAGTGTTGCAAAAGGAATTGATGAAGTTTTTAAGGTTTTTCTCCTATCTTTGATGGGGAAGTTGAGAATGGCTAAAGCGGTCGGCTTTATAATTGATAAAAATGAATTAAAACCGATTTATTCTTGTTGTTCAGAAGGTGTTACGGTTATGAAAATCAACCCGCGATTTATTCCCCACGGTTTGACGAGATTGAATGACAGTGTGATTAGAAAGTTTGGTCGCGATTTGAGAAGTTTCATCAGGCGAAATCGTTTTGATTATCTTGTCCCGGTGATTTGGTCTTACAAAGGCGGAAGTGAAAATCTTGGTTTAATCTTTCTTGGGGGAAGGGGAAAGCTTACGAATAAGGAGATTGAATATGTTAATTTTGTTGCAAACTTTACAGCAATTTCGCTTAAAGTTATGCTTTCAATAGATTCATTAAAGAAGAATGTTTATACCTTGACGATGCTGAACGAATTTATGCAAAATGTCTTTTTGAAAAATGATGAGGGTGGGATTTTAAATTTACTTGCATTGACCCTGATTGGGCATTTTAGGGTTAATAGAGTTGTGATTGTAAAATTTGACGGGAGGGCTCACATCATTTTTTCATACCCGCAAGGACAGGTGAAGACCAAGTTTTTAAGAGAAATTTCAAAGCGGGGAGGAAGGAGCGATACTCCGATTTTCTTTTATGAGGGCAACATGGGAAGATTTGCTTTGCTTTTAGAATATGATGGTAGGGATGGCAAAAAATCGTTTAGCGAGGATGAAAAGAACTTGATCAGAACTTTTTTCACAGTGTCTATGAATGCGATTGAGAATTTAAAAATGTTAAACTTACGGCATGATGTTGAGCTTGCTTATGAGATACAGAAGAATTTATTACCGAGGGAGTTCCCTGAAAATCCAAGGTTTGAAATTGGAGCGTTATTTCTACCTTCAAGAGTAGTTAGCGGTGATTATTACGATGTTATTAATCTTAGCGATGATGAAGTTTTGCTTGCGATAGCCGATGTTTGTGGGAAAGGTTTATCGGCTTCCCTTCTTATGTCAAATCTTCAAGCTTTGCTTCACAGCTTTATACTTTTCACAACCGATCTTGTCAACGTTGTTGGTCTTTTGAACAAGATGATTTTGGCGCACACATCTTCAGAACAGTTTATAACGTTTTTCATTTGTAAGGTTGACTTGAAAAATTTTGTTCTTGAATATGTGAATGCTGGGCATAACCTGCCGATTTTGTTTTCAAATTCCAGATTTACATTGCTTGATGAGGGAGGTCCAGTTCTCGGAGTTATTGAAAGTGAGTATAAACTTGGAAAGATTGAACTTAAAAGGGGCGACCTTTTATTTCTTTACACCGATGGAGTAACGGAAGCGATAAATGTTAAGGGTGAAGAGCTTGGCGTTGAAAAGCTCATTGAGTTTATAAAAAGACATCGGAACTTATCATCTGGCGAAATTATCAATTCAGTTGGAGAAATGGTTTCGTCTTTTTCTCGCGGGGTAGAGCAAAACGATGATATAACAGTGCTTGTTTTTAAGATAAAGTGAATTATTTCTTAAAAATGATTTGATAAATTTTATCATCCCCTGGCTGTGGATTTCCTCGCCCGTCTCTGTTGCTTGTGAGAACATAGAGATTGCCATCTGGACCGACGACGACATCCCTCAACCTGCCATATTTTCCCCTCCTTTTATCAAAGGCAAACCATCTTTCAATTTTTGTAACTTTGTAGCTCTTTCCCGACCTTTGTAGTTTTATCCTTATTAAAGCTTCGCTTCTCAAGGTTGCGACAAAAAGGTCGCCTTTATAAAAAGTCATTCCAGATGGCGGGGTTGCATCTTTCCATACAACGATTGGGTCAATGTATTCTTTTTCACCCGGAGCTCCTATAACTTTCGGCCAGCCGTAATTCCCACCTTTCACAATTATATTTATCTCGTCGTGTCCAAAACGACCATATTCGCCAGATGGTCCATGCTCTGATTCAAATAAATCTCCCGTTTCCGGATGCCAAGCAAGACCTTGAGGATTTCTGTGACCGTAGGAATAAATTGGTGAGTTTGGGAAAGGATTATCAGAGGGAATTTCACCATCAGGTGTGAGACGAAGGATTTTCCCATTTAGAGAATTTAGGTCTTGTGCAAGTTCACCCTTGAAGATTTCACCAGTTGTTATGTAAAGCATCTTATCTGGACCAAACTTTATCCTGCCACCATTGTGAAATCTTGCACCAAGAATGCTATCAATTATAACTTTATCAAAGACACCCTTTCTTCCTTCATCTTTGATTCTTATAACTCTGTTGAAAATTTTGCCATCGCTTTCGTATGTATACATAGCGTAAATATATGGTTTATTCGGGAAATCAGGATGAACGGCAAGCCCCATCAAACCGCCTTCCCCAATATGCTTAACATTTATTATCATATATGGCTCTGGGACAAGTTTTCCATTTTCAATCAAGCGAATTCTCCCAGGTCTTTCACTCACAAGGGCTCTTCCGTCGGGTAAAAAGACAAGCGACCATGGGATTTCAAGGTCTTGTACCCAAACTTTAACTTCAACTTTATCTCCGTCAGGTAGGTATATATCCTCAACTTTCTGTGGTTTTTGCCCGACGATTTGAAAACAAGAGATGAAAAGTATTAGCGCAAACCCGAAAGGTAAAATTTTTGCTTGCATTTTTTACTTTTTTTTAAAATTTTAAAAAATCAAAAGGAAAAAGTCAAGATGAAGTTTGTGTGATTTTACTCACTTTATTTTTGCCGATAAAGATTTTATTTTTGTATTGAAAATTTCAAAAAAATTTGGAGGGCGCTATGAGGATGAAAATTTTAATCTTGAGTTTTTTGATTTTTCTGTTCGCAACTTGTAAAAAGGAAGACACGGTGACCTCACCACAAATGCTGGTACAAGATTTAATTCCACTTAATGTAGGCAACTACTGGATTTATAAAGGTGTCGTTCTTGATGTTAATGGGAATCCAGATTCAACAGCTGGCGTTTGGCAGGATTCAAGCGTTGTAACAGCTCAAAGAATAATGGCGGGGAAACAAGCGTATGAGATAACTTCGTATAGAAATGCACAACCTTCTAGTTTAATGTATGTCGCAAAGGATGGGGATAAGTATTATGTTTATTTTTATTTCCCAAGCACTGGTACTCCGTTAGATTCGCTCGCCAACAAATGGTTTTTGTGGGTTGACCCTGCAAGCCAAAGTTGGAATGTGTTTGATCAACAGGTGAAATTTGTGCTTGATTCCGCAAGTGGACTTACTGTGAGTGGTAATTTGAGTGTTAACGCTTCAAAGGGCGCAAATGAGACGATCAGCATAACGAATCAAACGGTTCAATCTGAGCAATTTATTTGGGATGTCAATTTAAGCGGGAAGATTGATCAACTGCCGGGGTCAAACTTGACACTCACATTTAAACAGCGTTGGTATTTTTACAAAGGAATCGGTTTAGTTAAATATCAAACTGATCCGATGACAGTACGAATTGTTGTTCCTTTAGTTGCAGATACAACGATGAAGTTTGAAGGTGAGCGTAATTTGATAGTTAATTACAAGTTGATGCAACCCACTGCTGATATAGTTGCGATGCGAAATGTTGAACCAAGGTCCGATATATTCATTTTCAAAAAGTCGTTTGCGCCATATCTCAACGCAGTTAATAAGGTCATCAACCGTTAAATGTATAATTTATTTGCGAAGATATATTCTTCAACTGCTGGAGGTACGAGGTATTTTATTGATTTTCCGAGTTTGATTCTTTTTCTGATGGTTGATGCCGAAATTTCTATGTTAGGTATAGTTATAAATGTGGCGAACTTTGAAAATTCAGTTTGAGGGATGACGAAGCCGGGGCGGTTAAAAACGATGAGATTGACTTTTTGAACTATTTCATCGGGTTTTCTCCAAGTGTGGAATTCGGCAAATTGATCCGCGCCTATCAAAAGATAAAATTTTTCCTTGGGGAAATTTGAAACGAAATAATTAACCGTATCAATTGTGTATGAGACACCGCCCCGGTTTATTTCAACATCGGAGACCTCAAAGAATTTATTTCCAGTTGTTGCAAGTTTTACCATCTCAAATCTATGTTCTGGGCTTGCAATTTGGAAGAGATATTCATCGTTTTGTTTGTGGGGTGGAATTGAGCAGGGTATGAATATGATTTTGTCAAGCCCAACCTCTTCCCGAATGAATTCGGCAACGATTAAATGTCCGTAATGTGGTGGGTTAAATGTCCCGCCAAAAATTCCAATTTTCATCAATCCAGCAACGGTATTTTTCTTTTCTTCAATATGTTTAAAATCACAAGCTTTGTCCTTTTGAATTCCTCATTTCTTGATGAGCTAACGATGTTAAGGTAGATTTGCTTTAGCGATTTCAAATCGGTTGCGTATTCTATCCTTCTAAGCGGGACAAATAAAACATCAAGTTGGCTTGCTGACCTTAAAATGTCAAGTTCATCGTTCTCATTTTCAACCATTGATAAAAATTTCTCGTGAAGTTTTTTTAAACCAACCAAACGATTCGGATTATCATTGTAAATTGATGTTACAATCACATCATATTTGTGAGTTAAAACTTCGTAAGCGTTGTTTATCCATGGAAGTGGGTAAAATAAACCCGTTATTTTAACGAGCGTCACAAGTCTACAATCCTCTTTGAAAGCCCTATCAATGCTCTCAACATATACGCCACTTTCTTTTTCAATGATTGATACCTTAACTCTGAGTGGAAAAACCGGTACAAGGAAATCGCATGTCTCGTAATCGGGGAAATAAACATAGACCTTTGTGTTTCTACTTTTTTCAACATAATAATTTGAGGTGTCGTGAAGTATTGCTTTGTAAATTTCAATTTTTTCCTCCTCAGTTAATCCATCTGCACCGTGGATTTCGTTTAGCTTTGTTGGTAAGATTATGAGAGCTTTTTCAGTTTGAAACATCGGTTTTGTTCTATATTTGTTTTAGCTCATTGACATTATCGCCTCAACAAGGCGATTTGGGTTTTGGCTTGTGAGGATTATTTTGTTAAAGGTTGTAAGTTTTGAAAGTAGAGAATTTGGTTTTGTCTCGTTTAGTTCTATCTCAACCGCTCCTTTCCCCCAGAAGATATATGCAATTGTCCTACCGAAGATCTTTATTCCATATTGCATTTTTGAAAAGCCATCAATCGCTCGGACTTGTTTTATCTCCGATTTTTTAATCTCTCTTTTTATCAGCTTTAAAAAGCCGACTTGAACGAGGATTTTATCCCATCGGACGATAATCGTCAGTTTTCCAATCAAACCAATTATCAAAAGCTCAAAGATAAGAGCAAGAATGACGACGAGAAAGATTATATCTGGATTTTTTATCTCATCTGGATTTTCCAGGGCGAAGAAAAGGAAAATCGGAAGCCAAGCGATGAAGATAAGATAAAACCAAAGTGGGGGATTTTGTTCCTCTTTGTAAATTATCCCTGAATGAATCATCTATTTGTCCCGTTTAAATTTTTAAAAATCTCATAGCAGTTGCAAGGTCTTTATCTCCACGACCTGAAAGATTTACAATTATAATTTCGTCTTTTTTCATTTCAGGTGCAATTTTAATCGCGTGTGCAACTGCATGGGCACTTTCAAGAGCTGGTATTATGCCTTCGGTTTTTGAAAGAAGGCGAAAAGCTTCAAGGGCTTCTTCATCGGTCGCTATAGTGTATTCAACAAGACCTGCGTCTTTAAGATATGAATGCTCTGGACCAACACCAGGGTAATCAAGCCCAGCTGAGATTGAATGGGTGTTGAGGATTTGTCCGTCTTCATCTTGGAGAAGGTATTGCATTGCCCCGTGAAGGACACCTGGTCTTCCAGCGTTCAGGGTTGCTGCGTGTAATCCGGTTTCAATTCCTTTACCACCAGCTTCAACTCCAATTAACTTGACATCAGGGACATTTTCAATAAACGGGTAGAAAATCCCAATTGAATTGCTCCCTCCACCGACACATGCGATTATAACATCAGGAAGTCGCCCTTCCATTTCAATTATTTGTCTTTTCGTCTCTTTACCAATGACCGTTTGAAAGTCTCTAACTATCATAGGGTAGGGATGCATTCCAACGACAGAGCCAATGATGTAAAATGTATTTTTCACATTTGTAACCCAATCCCTTATTGCTTCGTTTATTGCATCTTTGAGCGTTTTGCTCCCTGACGAAACGCATCTAACTTCGGCGCCGAGTAGTTTCATTCTAAAGACATTTATCTCTTGTCTTTTCATATCTTCTTCGCCCATGTATATCACGCACTCAAAATTGAACATCGCGCAAACAGTAGCAACTGCAACACCATGTTGTCCAGCGCCTGTCTCGGCAATTATTCTCCGTTTTCCCATCCTCTTAGCTATCAGAGCTTGTCCGATTGTGTTGTTTATTTTATGTGCCCCGGTGTGGCAAAGGTCTTCACGCTTTAGATAAATTTTCGCCCCACCAAGATATTTACTTAATCTTTCGGCAAAATATAACGGCGTCGGTCTCCCAACATAATGCTTGAGATAATAATCAAGCTCCCTTTGAAAACTTTCATCGTTTTTTAGCTTCATATACCACATCTCAAGCTCTTCAACCGCTGGGATGAGCGTCTCAGGGATGAATTTACCTCCGTAATTCCCAAAGTATCCTCTTGAGTCAGGGAGATTTAATTTCATATCTTAACACTTTTTGCGTTTTTGATAAATAGCTTGACCTTGTCGTGATTTTTCCTCCCGGGGAAATCTTCAACTCCGCTTGACACATCAACACCGTATGGTTTAACTATTGAAATCGCCTCTTGGACATTTTCAGGATTTAAACCACCAGCTAAAATTATTTTACCGAACTTATCTAAACCAATTGCATTTTCCCAGTTAAATTTCTTGCCAGTGCCACCGTAAAGTCCATCAGAATATGAATCAAGATGAAAGTAATCAACTTTGAAACTGCTTAACGCATCTGAGGAAAAAGAATCAGTGACTTTAAATGATTTCATAACGGGTATGAAATTTTTAAGTTCAAGACACATTTGGATTGTCTCGTCCCCGCTTAATTGAACAAGGTCAATCATTGTGATTTCAATTATCTCTTTTATTCTCTCAATGTTTTCATTTACGAAGACGCCCACACAATTTACAAACGATGAGACCTCGCGGATGATTTCCGCTGCTTTTTCTGGCTCAATGTATCTTTTACTCTTGGGATAAAATACAAATCCGAGCATGTCTGCGCCAGATTCAACAGCGTTTATTGCGTCATCAAAATTTGTGATACCACAAATTTTTACAATTACAGACATAGAAGTTCTTTCATTTTTTTGTTTTTGTCCGTTGCTCGCATTAGCGTCTCACCGATGAGGATTGCGTCAAATCCAGCATCGCTTATTTTCAACACATCATCTCTCGTTTTGATACCGCTTTCGCTTACCTTTATGACATCTTCGGGAAGGTATTTTGACATCTCAAGTGATATGTTTATATCGGTTTGGAAAGTTGCAAGATTGCGGTTGTTTATCCCTATGATTTTGGGGTATGGAGATATTTTCAATGCTCTGGCAAGGTCGTGTTTGTCGTAAACCTCAACCAATACATCAAGCCCAAGTTCCTTTGCAAGCCAAATGTAATCTTCAAGTTGAACATCATCAATTATTCTGACGATTAAAAGGATTGCATCCGCGCCAAGATATTTTGATTCATAAATTTGATACTCATCAATGATGAAATCCTTTCTTAAAACAGGGATTTCAACAGCATTTTTCACCTGCGGAAGGTATTGTTTCCGTCCCCTGAAAAATTCAAAATCAGTGAGAACTGATATGGCGTTTGCTCCCGATTTCTCATAATCTTTTGCGATTGAAATGGGATTGAAATTATCGTCCGATAAATTTCCAGCGCTCGGTGACGATTTTTTAATCTCCGCTATAATTTTTATCTCGCAATTTCGTTTTATCGTCTCTGCGAAATTTCTCTTTTCATATCTTGATGAAGAAGATATTTTGATCAGGTCTTTTAACGGCAAGTTTTCTTTCGCTTTACTAAGCTCATAAATTTTTCTTTCAACGATCTTCTCAATGAAGTTCACTTTTCTCTCTCCCTTGTGATTTTTAATTCAGTTATCTTTTGCTTCGTTCTCTTGGTGACCTCAAAAACGAGGTTTTTGTATCTAATTCTTTCGTTTTCGTTTGGGATTTTCCCTGCGATTTTTGATACGAAACCGCCAATGCTTTCATAGTCAGTCCCCTCTGGTATGTCTTCGCCAAATTTTTTATTAAAGTCACTTACCAACATTCCAGCGTCCGCTATTATTGAACCGTCACTTAAGATCTCGTAATTTTTCTCAACTTTATCATATTCGTCGTGTATCTCTCCGACGATTTCCTCAAGTATATCTTCAAGCGTTACAATTCCCTTGAAAGCCCCGTATTCATCAACTACAATAGCCATATGTATTTTGTTTTTTTGCAACTCCCTCAAAAGTTCGCTTATATTTTTCGTCTCTGGGACGAAATACGCAGGTCTTAACAAATCGTAAAGCACAAATAAATTCGGCTCTTCAATGTAATTGATCAAGTCCTTCGCATAGACGATTCCGATTATGTTGTCAATGTTATCTTTATAAACAGGAAGTCGTGAATATCCCTCATTTAAAACAACCTTTATAACTTTTTCTCTCGGTGCGTTTATATCAAGCGCTACAACCCTTGTTCTTGGAACCATAATTTCGCGAACGGTTTTGTCTTTGAACTCAAGGACATTTTTTAACATTTGGTTTTCATCCAATATCTCACCTTGTCCAGATGTGCCGAGGAGAAATTCAAATTTTCGCTTTGCAAGATTTAAATCCGATTCCACAATTTTTCTGACAAAGCTTTCACTAAATAAGAAGGATAACTTAAACGACAAGGATAAAAGAAAAAGAAGGGGTTCAAAGGTTCGCAAGATCAGAATTGGATTTTCGGTTGAAAATTTTTTAAGAATTTGATAAAGCGAAATTGCAAAAATTGGGAGGATCGCTATGACGATTAAAGATAAAACATCCTCATTTGCACTTAACATCAAAATTATCAATCCAAGCAAGAAGAAAAAAAATTTTAATATGAGAGAGCTGAAGGAGAAGTGGAGCGGGTTTCTTTTAAATTTTTCAATTTTGTTAATCGTTTTTTGTTTCAACCTATCTTCATCTTCAATGGATATCACAGCGTGTTCAATGGACGAGATTATGATTCCAATTGTGATAAATGCTATTGAGATTAAAAGCATGATTTACGATTTCTTGAAGCTGTTTGTTATGCTGACAAGTTCTTCAAGTTTTTTCTTTGCCTTTCCTGAATCTATCGCCTCTTGAGCTATTTTTATCCCCTCTTGAATTGAATCAGCAAGACCAGCGATATAAACAGCAGCTCCAGAGTTTAAAAGTACCACATCTCTTTGCGGTCCTTTTTCGCCGTCAAAAATTTTCTTGATTATTTCTGCGTTTGTTTTCGCATCTGCACCAAGGATAAGATTTAAATCCCATTTTCTAAATCCAAAATCTTCGGGTTTTATCTCATAAGTTTTTATCTCACCATTTTTCAACTCACTTACTTTCGTATGCCCTGAGATTGAGATTTCATCAATACCACCGGCACCGTGTACAACAAGTGCGTGTTTTTTCCCTAGCTCTTTTAAAACAAGCGCTATTTTTTCCGTAAGTGATTCAGAAAATACGCCAATTATTTGTCTTTTTGCTTGAGCGGGGTTAGTTAAAGGTCCAAGTATGTTGAAGATTGTCCTTATCCCAAGCGCTTGTCTTACTGGTCCGGCGTATTTCATTGCGGTGTGATATAGCGGGGCGTAGATGAAAGCAATGCCTATTTCTTCAAGGCACTTTTTTGCTTCTTGTGGGGAAAGTTCAATATTTACGCCAAGTTCCTTTAAGACATCAGCGCTTCCGCATTTGCTTGAAACGGCTCTGTTTCCATGTTTTGCAACTTTTGCGCCACAGGCGCTTGCAACTATTGCCGATGCAGTGGAAATGTTAAATGTTCCAACTTCATCCCCCCCAGTCCCACATGTATCAATTAAATTTTCGTCGTCAAAATCAATTTTTACTGCTTTCTCAACCATTGCTTTTGCACAGCCAGCTATCTCGTGAGGCGTCTCCCCCTTCATGCGCAATCCAACAAGGAAACCGGCAATTTGCGCTTGCTCTGCTTCCCCCGACATTATTTGTTTCATCGTGAAATAGGACTCTTCAAAAGTTAAATCCTCACCACTGACAAGCTTGGCTATTGCATTCTTTATCATTAGGGAATCTTTTTTGCAAAAATTTAAACTTCAAAACGGAAAATATCAAATTTACTCGTATCTTAACGCTTCCACCGGGTTAAGGTTTGCTGCTTTTCTTGCGGGATAAAAACCGAAGAAAATCCCAACCCCAGCTGAAAATCCAAATGCAAGGAGAATCGCTCCAACTGAAATGAAAACAGGCCAGCCAGCAAAACCTGATATTATCTTTGAAAGAACCACCCCCAAAATTATACCGAAAATTCCGCCTGTAGCAGTTAAAACAACAGATTCAAGTAAAAACTGGAAAAGTATATCTCTTTTCCTTGCCCCAACTGAAATTCTTATGCCGATTTCTCTTGTCCTTTCTGTCACAGAGACGAGCATAATGTTCATCACACCGATACCGCCAACTATTAAAGAAACCGAGGCAATGCTTCCAAGTAAAATGGTCATAATCCTTGAGGTCTCCTCTGCAGCTGAGGCGATTTCGGTTTGCGTTCTAACGGTAAAATCGTCTTCTTGCCAAGGTTGAATTTTATGTTTTTCTCTTAACACTTGGGTGATTTGCTGTTGTGCAACCGGGATTAAACTTTGATTTACAGCTGAAACGAGGATTGATCCGATGAAGAAAAATCTTGAAAGTCGCGACATTACGGTTGTGTATGGCGCAACAATTATATCATCTTGATCTTGTCCCATAACATTTTGACCTTTTGGTTCAAGGACGCCAACAACTTTAACTGGGACGTTTCTTATTCTTATTATTTTTCCAACGGGGTCTTCTTCATCGCCAAAAAGTGCATTTTTAACCGTTTGTCCTATGACGCAAACTTTTGCCCCTGCTTTCACATCTTGTTCGGTAAAATAATTCCCAGCCGAAAGTCCCCAAGCCCTTATCTGAAAATAATCCGTATTCACCCCGTAAATTCCAGTACGCCAATTGTTGTTTCCGTAGATAACTTGACTCATCGTTCTGACTATAGGAGTTGCAAATGCAACCGCATCGCATTGTGTTTTTATCGCTTCAACATCTTCTATAGTTAATCTACTTGTGAAGCCAGCTTCCATTCTGACCCTTCCCGTTTGCGTTTGAGCTCCTGGAAATACAACGAGAACATTCGTCCCAAGGGACTCAATCTGTTTCTGAACGGAATATTGAGCACCTTGACCGACAGCGACCATAGCTATTACAGCTGCAACACCGATTATTATCCCAAGAATCGTCAAAAAAGAGCGCATCGGGTTGCTCTTTATTGAGTGATATGCTGAAAGGATTGTATCTTCAATATTCATAGCTTACCACCAACTTTTTTTAATTTAGATGAAAAAATCAAGCTAAAAGTTTCAAAGTGATGACCAAAAAACTTTACCGTTGTTTATTATTCCGAGGGGTTTGCCTTTCAATTTCCAGCCGATGAAAGGGGAATTCTTTGATTTTGATTTGAATTTTCTTTCGTCCACAATCCATTCTAAATTTGGGTCAAGCAAAGTTAAATTTGCTTTCTCGCCTTCACTTATTTTTACTGGTTCAAGACCTAGAATTTTTCTCGGGTTGATGCTTAAAAGCTCAATCATTTTATGGATTGTGATTATCCCTTTATTTACAAATTCACTTAAAATTAATCCAACGGTTGTTTCAAGTCCTATAATTCCAAATGGAGCTGAAGCAAAGTCGGATTCTTTTTCCTCGGGCGCATGCGGAGCGTGGTCGCTTGCGATCGCATCTATTGTACCGTCTTTAAGAGCTTCAACCAAGGCATCAACATCGTCTCCACTTTTGAGAGGTGGGTTAACTTTTAGATTTGTGTCATAGTTGGATTTCCAGATATCTTCGTCTGTCAAAAGTAAATGATGGGGGGTAACTTCAGCGGTGATGTTTAAACCTGCATCTTTGAATTTTTTTAGAAGTTCAATGGAGCCACGGCTACTTATATGTGCGATGTGATATTTTTCTTTCTTTATCTTTGGTTTGAGATAACTTAACAATCTCAAGTCGCGATACAGAATTATTTCTTCGCTTATGTCTGGATATGGAGTTAAACCTAAAATTGTTGACCAGTATCCTTCATTAGCAAGTCCATTTCCACTAAGCGTTTTATCTTCACAGTGCTGGATTATAGCTTTGTCAAACATGCTGATATATTCAAATGCTTTTCTCATAACGCTTGAATTTTGGACGCAGTTTCCGTCATCAGAGAAAGCAATTGCACCAGCTTCAACAAGTTCAGCAATGGGTGCGAGCTCCAGTCCCTCAATTCTTTTTGTTATCGCTCCGATGGGATAAACATCAACGATTCCACCGAGCGCTTCTTTTGATTTTTTCTTAACATATTCAATTACGCTTGGGTCATCAGCTGTTGGGTTTGTGTTCGGCATACAACAAAGGGCTGTAAATCCACCATTCGCACCAGCTTCAATCCCCGTTTTAATTGTTTCTTTATGTTCAAAGCCGGGTTCGCGCAAATGAACATGCATGTCAATAAATCCAGGCGAAATTATCTTGTTGGTGAAGTCATAGACCTGAAAATTTTCGTTTTCCTCAATTTTACCTATTTTTTCAATTTTTCCGTCAACTATGAGAATGTCCGCAATCTCATCAAGTTTTTGTGCAGGGTTTATTATGCGTGCGTTTTTGAAAAGAATTTTCATCTTGTAGAGAAATTTTATTTTTAATTTCCCATCGTCCCAAGCAGATAAAGAATTGCCATTCTCACAGCCACACCATTAGTTACTTGCTCAAGTATGACAGAATGTTCACTATCGGCTACATCTGAAGATAGTTCAACTCCGCGATTTATCGGTCCTGGGTGCATTATCAGAATTGGTTTCGTTGCTTTTTCAAGCTTTTCCCGGGTTATGCCAAAGTGTTTGTGATATTCTTGAAGCGATGGGATGAAGGCAGAATTTTGTCTTTCAAGTTGGAGTCGTAGGACATTTAAGACATCAACTTTTGGAATCACATCTTCAATGTTATGATAAATTTCAACGCCGAGTTTTTCAATCTCTTTTGGTATTAGCGTCTCTGGACCGCATACTGAAACATTTGCCCCAAGCGTTTTAAGACCGAATATATTTGACCTTGCAACGCGACTATGAAGTATATCTCCAACTATGCAGACATTTATGCCTTGAACTTTACCGAGCTTCTCTCTTATTGTGAATATGTCAAGAAGGGCTTGGGTTGGATGTTCGTGAGTTCCATCTCCAGCGTTTATGACATTCGCATCAATTATCTTTGTAAGAAAATGTGCAGCACCTGAAGATGAATGCCTTATCACAACCATGTCAATTTTCATCGCTTCAATGTTTTTAATCGTATCCTTAAAGGTTTCTCCCTTTGCTATGCTGCTTCCAGCGGTTGTGAAATTGACGACATCGGCTGATAATCTTCGCTCAGCAAGTTCAAATGAAATCCTTGTCCTCGTTGAGCTCTCAAAAAATAAGTTTACAATGGTTTTCCCTTGCAGGGTTGGGACTTTTTTAATGGGTCTTTCAAGAACTTCTTTAAATGAGACCGCTGTATTGAGAATGAGTTCAATATCTTCCTTCGGCATACCTTCAAGACCCAGAAGATGGCGACTCTTAAGAGGCATAGTTTTTCCAAGTTTTGTTTATAATAAACAAAAAAGCCGAAACCAAACGGTTTCGGCTTAATCGTGTTCAATTAAGAGGACGGAGTCCTCTCCGTCCACTTCTCGTAGGCTTACCTTTACCTCCTCGTTTAAGTTCGTTTTAATTTTTTTACCGACAAAATCGGGTTGAATTGGGAGTTCCCTGTTACCGCGATCTATCAAAACGACAAGTTGAACCGTTTTGGGTCTGCCAAAATCAATCAACTCATCAAGCGCAGCTCTTACGGTTCTTCCAGTAAATAACACATCGTCAACAAGTATTATGTCTTTGTCGTCAATTGTGAAATTTATTTCTGTTGTTTTAACCTCTGGCTGTCTTAATTTTAGTCGGACATCATCTCTGTAGAATGTTATATCAAGGACGCCGACGGGGATTTGTGTTTTTTCAATTTTTGAGATTTTTTCCGCCAGACGTTTAGCTAAAAATTCACCTCTTGTCCTTATTCCTACGATGGCGATGTTTTTCGTGCCTTTGTTTCTTTCTATTATTTCGTGAGCTAGGCGGTTTAAAGTTCTTTCAATATCGTTTTCATCCATGATTTTTTCCTTCACCCGCATCTACCGTCTCCATAAAAATTTTTGTAAAGATAAAAAGTTGCAAATAAAAAATCAAACTCCCCAAAACCCATTGATTTTTTCCATCGCTTGAGTTATATTAAAGTAAAATTGAAGGAGAAAAATTAATTATGGAGGTAGAAATTGGATCTTTTTGACAAATGTTATGCCTTCAAAAGGCACGAAGAAGTTAAAGCGATGGGGCTTTATCCTTATTTCCAGCCGATTTATGAGAATTACGGTCCGATTGTTAAGATGGACGGTCGGGAGATAGTTATGGCTGGCTCAAACAATTACCTCGGCTTGACAACAGACCCTCGCGTTAAAGAAGCAGCAATTGAAGCAATTAAAAAATATGGAACTGGATGCTCGGGGTCAAGATATTTAAACGGGACGCTTGATATTCATATCAAACTTGAAGAGCAACTTGCTGAGTTTGTCGGGAAAGAAGCGGCTCTTCTTTTCAGCACTGGCTTTCAAACAAATCAAGGCGCAATTGTTCCGTTGATCGGAAAAGATGAATATGTTTTATCAGACAAGGATAATCACGCAAGCATAGTTCAGGGAACCTTGATATCAAAGGGTTTGTGGGGTAGTGATGTTTTAGTTAGGTATAGGCACAACGATATGCAACATCTTGAGGAAGTCATCTCAAAACTTCCTCTTGAAGCTGGCAAATTGATAGTCACTGATGGGGTTTTCAGTATGAGTGGGAACATAGTTAATTTGCCAGAGCTTGTCAGAATAGCTCGCAAGTATAACGCGAGAATAATGCTTGACGATGCTCACGGGCTTGGGGTCCTTGGCAAGGGTGGACGCGGAACCGCGAATCATTTCGGGCTTGATAGTGAAGTTGATATTATAATGGGAACTTTCAGTAAAAGTTTCGCCTCTTTGGGTGGTTTCATAGCTGGTGAAAAGCCAGTGATTGATTACATTAAGCATCACTCCCCTGCTTTAATTTTCAGTGCAAGTATGACCCCGGCACAAGTCGCTGCTGTTTTGAAAGCACTTGAGATAATAAAGTCCGAACCAGAAAGAATTGAACGACTTCATTACAATGCAAATAAGGTAAGACGTGAGCTGAAGAACCTTGGTTTTAGAGTACTTGACGGGCAGACACCGATAGTCCCGGTCGTCATAGGTGAGGACCTATTGACATTTAAGTTTTGGAGATTACTTTTTGATAACGGCGTTTTTGTCAATGCGGTCATAAGTCCAGCGGTCCCACAAGGGATGCAACTTTTAAGGTTAAGCTTTATGGCAACTCATGAGGATAAGCACCTTGACATAGTAATTGAAAAATTTGAAAAGGTTGGGAAAGAACTAGCTTTGATTGATTAAAAAATAAAAGGTGAAAAAATGGCAATTGAAATACGCCGGGCTTTGACCCGGAAAGATATTTTAACATTTATCAAATTCCCCTACCAACTCTACAAAAACCATCCCCAATGGGTCCCGCCACTTTTAATTGAACAAAAAGACCTTGTTGATATTAAAAAGAATCCGTTTTATAAACATAGCGAGGCGGAATTTTTCCTTGCTTACAAAAATGGTGAGGTTGTCGGAAGAATAGCTGCAATTTTAAATCACAATCATAATCAGTTTCATAACGAGAATATCGGTTTTTTTGGATTTTTTGAGAGCGTGAATGATAAAGAGGTATCTTCACGACTTTTTGAAACAGTTGAGAAATGGGCAATTAAAAAAGGTCTTGATGAGATAAGGGGTCCTGTAAATCCATCAACGAATGATTCTTGTGGTATTTTGATTGAAGGGTTTGACAAGCCACCCTGTGTTATGATGCCTTACAATTATGATTATTATCCTGAACTTTGCGAGAGTTATGGTTTTGAGAAAGCAAAGGATTTGTATTCCTATTACATTTCACAAGAGATGTTGACACCAAAAGTTATGGAAAGGCTTGAGAAAGGGGTTGAACTCGTCTTGAAAAGGAGAAATGCGAAAATACGACAAGTTGATTTGAAAAATTTTGATGAAGAGGTCAAAAAAGTTAAAGAGGTTTACAACAACGCCTGGAGTAAAAATTGGGGATTTGTTCCTCTAACGGACGATGAGATAAATCATATTGCAAAGGGCTTGAAACAAATAGTTGTCCCTGAAATCGCTCTTTTTGCCGAGGTGAACGACAAACCGATTGGTTTTTCGCTTTCAATTCCAGATATAAATCAAGCGTTGAAACATCTCAACGGAAGATTGTTCCCGTTTGGGATTTTCAAATTGATTAGATATATGAAAAAAATTACAATGATTCGCGTTCTGATAATGGGGTTAATTCACGAATACCGTTTCTCGGGGATAGATGCAGCGTTTTACTACTATACAATTAAAAATGGCATTGCTCTTGGTTACACTGCTGCTGAGCTTGGTTGGGTTCTTGAAGATAATGAACCGATGAAAAGAGTTGCAGAAAATTTGGGGTCAACCCCCTATAAAAAATACCGCATATACACAAAAAAACTCAAATAAGCCATGCCACTACCAAAAGTAGAGAAGATCTGGATGAATGGAAAATTTGTCAATTGGGATGATGCAAAAATCCATGTTCTGTCCCATGTCATTCACTATGGGACAAGTTGGTTTGAAGGCATAAGATGCTATAACACGAAAAAAGGTTCGGCGGTTTTTCGCCTTAGAGAACATCTGAGGCGACTTTATGATTCAGTGAAAATTTACAGGGCTGAAATTCCTTACACACTTGATGAACTCATGCAAGCTGTTATTGAGACAATCAAGGTTAACAAATTGAAAGCGTGTTATATTCGTCCGATAGTGTTTCGCGGTTATTATGAGCTTGGTGTTAATCCGCTGAATTGTCCAATTGATGTAGTCATAGCTGTTTGGGAGTGGGGTAAATATCTTGGAGAGGAAGCAATAAAAAATGGTGTTGATGTTAAAGTTTCAAGCTGGCGAAGACCTGCGCCCGATACACTGCCTATGATGGCAAAGGTTGGGGCAAACTATATGAACTCTCAACTTATCAGAATGGAGGCGGTTGTAGATGGATATGCAGAGGGAATTGCGCTTGATTATCATGGTTTTGTAAGTGAAGGAAGCGGTGAAAATGTTTTCATAGTTAAGGATGGTGTAATTTACACGCCATTTATTTCAACTGGGATATTGCCCGGGATAACACGGATGTCTGTAATTCAAATTGCTAAAGACCTCGGCTTTGAGGTCCGTGAAGCGCTTATACCGAGGGAGATGCTTTATATCGCCGATGAAATTTTTATGACTGGAACAGCAACTGAAATAACCCCTGTTGTAAGTGTTGATAGAATTAAAATTGGATGTGGAAAGCCAGGTGAGGTGACAAAGGCAATTCAAGGCGCTTTCTTTGACATAGTAGAAAATGGAAACGATAAATATGGATGGTTAACTTGGGTTGAATAAGGGAAGCTGCCCCGCGAGGATTCGAACCTCGATTACCTGATCCAGAGTCAGGCGTGTTGCCAGTTACACCACGGGGCAGTATTCATTAAAAAATATAATCAAAAGGGCTTAAATTTTCAAGTTAATAAAAAAGCCCCGACATATGTCGGGGCTAATTAGTTTTTACATTATCCCCTTACTTTGCTAAAACAACCTTTTTAGCTGCTGTGTAATTTCCAGCGGTCATTCTATAGATGTAAACTCCACTTGCTACACGATTTCCGTGGTCATCCGTTCCATCCCAAGTTACTTTATAAACGCCGGGTTCATATCTTATGCCATCAATTAAGCGTCTTACTATCTTTCCGCTCAAGTCATAGACTTCAAGCCGAACATCACATGATTTCGGTATTGAAAATTCAATGTTTGTTGTTGGATTAAATGGATTTGGATATGCTTGACCGAGGCGGAACATAAATGCGACCTCTGAGAGTTGCTCAACTTTGGTTTGGGGGTGAGCCCAGTTCGGTTTATGGCATTGGGTGCATTCCATCTTTGCTTTCACATCATCTTTATAAGCCGTCCCATGGCAAGCCATGCAGCCGGAGATTGTACCCGGTTCTTGATATGTTGCTTGGAATTGACCCGAGAACCAGTCGTTCAAAAGTTTTACAGCGTAAGCAGCAACATCTCCAGTTAAGCGAGCGCATCTTTCTTTTCTTTCAGTTGAGCTTGAGTTATAACCCGAGGCGTCGCACCATTTGGTCACTGAAATATGGCAGAGCACAGAACCGCAACTTGATTGAGGTAGTGGATTATCATATTTATGAACGAAAAATTGTCCACTTTGGGCATATTGGTTGCTTATGTCCGACGGGAAGAGCGTTTGGGTATACCAACCTTGAAGCTCATGGATTAGTTTATCAGCGGTTGTTTTGTCACAAACAAGCTGAATTGCAGCAGCAGCTCCTATCAACGCTCCGCAAGTTCCGCCCCATCCCGCAACTCCACCATGCCCAAAGATTAGCATATCGGTTGGAAAGGATGAAAATGGTTCGCCAATTTTTTCAGCCAATGCTTTCACAATCGCGTGAAATGCCCCGTAGGAACAACCCTTTCCTGTCCAATAGAATTGATGTCCAAGTTTTCTTACATACTCTGGGTCAAGTTGTTGATATGGGTAGGGCCAAGTTTGTTTAGTTTCAGCTTTTGACAACTTAACAGCTGAAACCGCAAGTGCAGTTCCGATTGCCCCTTTTGTTGTGAGTTCAAGAAATTTTTTACGTGTTAATTTCCCTTTCATTGCGAACTAAACTATTTTTGTTTTAAATGCACTCATCTGAATTGCAAAAATTATGCCATGGAAATTTTTTGAATTTCTTTTGTTTTTATACAAAGTAGGGAGTTTTTGTGTTGACTTTTTTATCAGATATGTTGAGTTTTTTAACATAAATTTTTTGATTAATTATCAAAGATTTATTTAACATCTTTTCGTGGTATGTAGAATAAATCAACGGGACCCTTTCTTGGGTGTTGTTTATTTATTGATTTTACGAACGAAGAAACAGTGGCATATCTTTTGCATAAATAACTTATTGAAAAAACAAAATCAGGATTAAACCATGGTAGCACTTTTTGTAATAGCAACAATTTTGGTCTGTTTGATGATTGACTACTTTGTTCAAAGGGCTGAAAGAAAACGCGAAGCCCTTATTCGGGAGGTTGTATTAAGTCCCGATAGTTTTATTCTTCCAAGAGGTTACTTTTTTAGCAAGTTTCATACTTGGATTGAGCTTCTTTTCTCGGGTAAAATTTATATCGGCGTTGATGATTTTATAGCGAAGGTTCTAGGTAGGGTGGATTCAATTGAAGTTTTACCAGTTGGGGAAAGGGTAAAAAGTGGAGATGCCTTGTTTAAAATACGACAAGATGGGAGGGAGTTGACTTTTTGTTCGCCAATTAGCGGTAAGATTACAGCTGTAAATACTGAGGTTCTTGAAAGACCAAGTGAAATTTTGGAAGACCCGTATCTTAAAGGTTGGATCGTTATGATTGAGCCAGATGATATAGCAGTGGAATTGAAAAATCTTTTTGTGGGTAGTGAAGCGAGCCGATGGTTGAGGAGTGAGTTAAAAAGATTCAGGGAATTCATTAGCCGTGAAGCACCAAGGTTTTCTCCAACCGTTGAACCAACGCTTGCTGACGGTGGACTTATTATCAAAGGTGTCTTAGAGGGATTTGATAACGATGTATGGGAAAAATTCAAGAGGGAATTTATTGAGTTTAAAAATTAAAAGGGAGTTTTTGAAATGCAAAAATATGGAATCCTTGTTGATGTAACTCGTTGTATAGGGTGCTATGCTTGTGAAGAAGCGTGTGCTGAACGCTGGGGTAATCCATTAACAGAGTCACACCAGCTTTCGGCTATTCAAAATACCGCTGTTGAAGACCATAATGGTGTTTACCTTCCACGTTTGTGCATGCATTGTGAGAAACCCACTTGCGCGTCTGTTTGTCCTGTTGGAGCTTTCCAAAAAACTAACATTGGACCTGTCATTTATGATGCAACGAAGTGTATTGGTTGTAGATATTGTATGCAGGCGTGTCCATTTAATATACCGAAGTATCAATGGAACAAACCTAACCCAAGGGTTACTAAGTGTGATATGTGTTATGATAGGATGAAGCAAGGAAGGGTTCCTGCCTGTGTAGAAGCATGCCCAGCAGAGGCAAGGGTTTTTGGTTTAAAAGATGATTTAATTGAAGAAGCAAGGAGAAGAATAAAGGAAAATCCCGAAGTTTATTATCCTCATATTTTCGGGGTCAAAGAAGTGGGTGGAACATCTGTGCTTTATATTGCCGATAGACCGATGCATAAGTTTGGCTTTAATCCAAACTTGCCCGAGATTCCACTCTCACACTTCACAGAACAGATTATGACTAAAATTCCAAACTATATCTTCTGGGGCGGAACTTTACTCTTTGGTATATGGTGGATAACGAAAAGAAGGAATGAAGTTCAAAAGCTACAACGCAAGCTAAAGGAGATGGAAGAAGGAAACAAAAAAGAGGATGAAAAATGAAAGAAGTAAAACCACCAAAATTAAAATTTTGGACTGTCGTTTTTTGGATAATTTTAGCGCTTGGGATTTATGTTACGATTGTCAGATTCACAAAAGGACTTGGAGCGGTGACAAATTTAAGTGATAATTTCCCATGGGGATTATGGATAGGTTTTGATGTTCTCTGTGGGGTAGGACTTGCAGCTGGCGGTTTTGTAATGGCTTCAGCTGTTTATATATTTAACCTTGAGGATTATAAAAGCATATTACCATCAGCAATTTTAACCGCTTTCCTTGGTTATATCTTGGTTATCGTCGCTTTAATTTATGACCTTGGCAAACCATGGAATATATGGCATCCGATAATTATGTGGAATCCAGAATCGGTGATGTTTGAAGTTGCTTGGTGTGTTATGCTTTACACAACAGTGCTTGCCCTTGAGTTTAGCCCGATGTTGTTCCAAAAACTTCGCCTCGTAAAGCCTAAAAAGATAATACATAACTTGACAATACCTCTTGTTGTAGCTGGGGTTATTCTCTCAACCCTTCATCAATCATCACTTGGCTCGCTTTATTTAATAGTCCCTGAAAAACTGCATCCCATATGGTATTCAAGCAATTTGCCGTATCTTTTCTTTTTATCTGCTGTCGCTGTTGGTCCAGCGATGGTGACAATTGAATCTTATTTAAGTTCAAGGGCTTTTAAAAGAGAAATTGAAATTCACATTTTGTCAAGGCTAGGTAAAGTCAGCGCCGTGGCGTTGATGGTCTATTTTGTGCTTAAGGTGGAGGATATAGTCAATTATAAACTTTTCAAGTATATTTTCGCATTCAATTATGAATCGGTGATGTTTTGGCTTGAGTTCTTGCTTGGGGTAATTCTGCCGATAGTTTTATTGGCAAATTCAAAAGTCAGAGAAAGTAAAAAATGGTTGTTTTACGCTCAGCTGACAACAGTTCTCGGATTTATCCTTAATAGATTAAATGTTAGTATTACCGCACTTGAAAGTTATACACAAGCTAGATATTTCCCCAAGTGGACTGAGATAGTGATAACTATGTTTATGGTTTCACTTGGTTTTGCTGCATTTAGATTTATAGCTAAAACTTTGCCGGTTTTCCCGGAAGAGGTTAAAGAGAAAGAAAGATTTGAGGGATATTTCGTAATACCGATAAAGGAGGTCTTCAAAGAATGATTTCGGAACAAGTGCAAAATATCGTTTTTAATTGTGTTGAAAGTTTAAAAAATAAGAAGTTTCCGGAGGATAGGTATTATACGAGGTTGTTGACTTGGGTGAAGGTTGAAGGTGATATAATAAGTGTTGGATTGAGCGAGCCGTTCGTTTGTCTTTTCTTTCCTTTAATTGAGGTGATCTATCCAAATATTCCGGTCAGAGTTGGTGTTGATACGCCATGTGCTTGGGTGAAACACAGGGATGGCATTTTTTCAATTCGTTCCCCAGCAAAGGGAAATTTGTTTAAATTAAATGAAAGAATTCTAACTGAGCCAGACATTTTAAATAAAGACCCATATGTTGACGGTTGGCTTTTTGAGATTGAACTTGATAAAGGGGAAAATTTGAAATGGTTGATGGATAGTATTGAGTTTGCTGAATTTTTCAATAATAAACTTGATAAATTCAAAAGGGAAGTGATGAGATTTATTGACAGGCATTGCGGTGACGAGATGATGGTTCAAAATGGCGGTGTGGCGATAGTTACATTAAAAGATTTGCTTGGTCCAAAAAGATATCTTTTAATAGCCCGGAAGGTTTTTGAGTTTTAAGGTGAATTTCGAGACAAAATGATTCGGTATATGACAATAAAGTCACAATATGACATTAAAATTTGATTGAAAATTATTGATTTTTTAATGGCATAAGGGTTGTAATAAATTTAGATGGTAGTGAAAATAATTTTTAGTGAAAATGAAAGTTTTTCATTCACTTACCTTTAAGTTGTTTCTTTTGATTTTTGTAATTGTTTTTGGGGTCACGGTGATTTCTTCAATTTTGATCGTTAGATGGCAGTTAAGTCAATACATGTCCATAGTGAGGAAAAATGCTTTAATGACAAGCGACCTTATAAAGCGAGCAACCCATTATAGCATGTTACATAACAAAAGGGAAGATATTTACCAAATTATAAATATGCTTGGGAAGCAATCAGAGATTGAAGCAATTAGAATCTACAACAAGCAAGGTGAGATAACATTTTCAACCATACCTACTGAAGTTGGGAAAGTTGTCTCTATGGAAAGCGAGGCATGTAATGTCTGTCATATCGGTGATAAAATTAAAGTTCCAGCTGAATCATCGCAACTTACACGGGTTTTTCACTCTCGGACAGGACATGAAATTCTAGGGGCGATAAATCCCATACGAAATGAAGAATCATGTTATACATCTGATTGTCATGTTCATAAAAAGGAGCAGACAATACTTGGCGTTTTTGATGTGATTTTTTCCCTTGAGAGTGCCAAAGCTAATGCAGTCAAATTAAGCATGATTCAATATGCAAGTGGTTTATTTATGCTTCTTGCCATTTCATTGCTTGTTTTTATTTTCACTTTGAAATTCGTTAATGCTCCATTAAGAAAGTTAATACAAGGGACTCTTGAGATAATGAGCGGAAATCTTGATCACAGGATTGATATAGATACAAGCGATGAAATTGGGACTTTGGCGAAGTCATTCAATAAGATGACGGAGGAATTGAAGCGCGCACATGAGGAACTTTTGGGCTGGGCTAAACTTCTTGAACAAAAGGTGAATGAAAAAACAGCAGAGCTTCAGAGGGCTTATGCTTATATGGTGCATATTGAAAAAATGGCTTCGCTTGGAAAACTTGCAGCTACGGTCGCACACGAGCTTAACAATCCACTTGAAGGTATCTTAACTTATGCGAAACTTTTGAAAAGGCGCTTGGAGAATAATTCTAAAATTGAAGAGGAAAGAGATGAGATTTTAAGCGAGTTATCAATAATTATTGATGAGACATCAAGGTGTGGAAATATAGTTAAAAATTTACTCTTGTTTTCAAAGCAGAGAGTTGGCGAGTTTAAAGATGAAGATATCGGACAGATTATCAAAAGAAGTATCGCGTTGATTTCGCATCATCTTGAAATGAACAATGTCCGGCTTGAGTTGGATATGCCAGAGCATCCTGTTATCGTTTATTGTGATGCACAACAAATAGAGCAGATGCTTCTAGCAATGGAGATAAACGCAATTGAGGCAATGCCAGAGGGAGGAACTTTAAGGATTGAGTTAAAAGAAGTTAACAGTGATAAAATTCAGGTAAAGGTAATTGATACGGGGGTGGGGATTCCTGAGAATGTGTTACCGCACATTTTTGAGCCGTTTTTCACGACGAAGAAAGAGGGGAAGGGAACAGGGCTTGGTTTAGCTGTGGTTTACGGAATCGTTGAAAGGCATGGCGGGCAAATATCGGTTGAATCAAAGGTAAATTTTGGAACTACTTTTACAATTGTATTGCCAAAAAAATTAAACCCTGAATATGAACGAGAAATTTAGCATCTTAATTGTTGATGATGAATTTATAGTTAGAGATTCACTTTCAAAATGGTTCATTCAAGATGGTTATAGGGTTGGGGTTGCGGAAAATGGAGCGCAGGCACTTAAAATGATGAATGAAGGTCCTTGGGATGTGATTTTCATTGATATAAAAATGCCAGGGATGGATGGACTTGAACTTCAGAAAAGAGTAAAAGAAATTGACCCAACGGCGATCATAATTATTATAACGGCGTTTGCTTCAGTTGATTCAGCTGTCAAGGCGTTGAAAGAGGGAGCTTACGATTATGTAACTAAACCAATTGACCCCGATTATCTTTCTCATCTTGTTAAGAATGTGATAAAGCAAAAGAAGATGATGAATGAAAACGTTAAGCTGAAAGAACAGGTCTCTGAACTTATGATGCCAGATGAACTTGTTGGCGAAAGCCAGGAGATCAAAAGGGTGATTGAACTTGCAAAAGCAGTTGCGCCAACTGATACAACTGTTATGATTAGAGGGGAAAGTGGCGTTGGTAAAGAGTTGATAGCGAGGTTGATTCACTCTTATAGTCATAGGAGATACTTCCCGTTTATATCAGTTAATTGTGGCGCAATTCCAGATACTTTGCTTGAGAGTGAATTGTTTGGGCATGAGAAAGGAGCTTTTACGGACGCGCTTTACAGAAGGAAAGGGAAATTTGAAATTGCAGACGGTGGGACAGTTTTCCTTGACGAGGTTGGAACTATAAGTTTGAAAATGCAAGTGCAACTTTTAAGGGTTCTTGAGACGAAACAATTTACGAGGGTTGGGGGGAATGAGGTCATCACAAGCGATTTCAGGGTTATATGTGCCACAAATTGTGACCTTGAAAACCTGGTCAAGGAAGGAAAGTTCAGAGAAGACCTCTATTATCGTCTCAATGTATTCACGATATTTGTCCCACCGCTTAGGGAAAGACGTTCTGATATACCTTTGATAGCAAATTATTATCTTAAGAAGTTCTCTGCTATAATGCACAAGCCGGTGACGGAGATTTCGCCAGAGGCGATGGATTTATTAATTAGATATAATTGGCCCGGGAACGTCCGCGAGCTTAGAAATGCTATAGAAAGGGCGATGGTCTTAGCAAAACCCCCAGCTATAAGACCCGAGGATTTACCAATTCGTCCATGTGATGAAATAGAACCGGAAGACGAAACTCTTGAAGCAGTTGAAAGGGCACATATATTGAAAATTTTGAATAAGACAAATTGGAATATATCACGCTCGGCGAGAATACTCGGAATAGATCGCGTGACACTGTATCATAAAATTGAAAAGTATAGTTTAAAGCGAAACAGGGTCAATTAAAATTTTATGCCTTCGGCTGATAGACTTAAAATTTTGGTCGTCCCAATATATCCCGTTGATTTTTCACTTGTCTTGGGGCTACTTCCAGCGCTCAAGGAAATGTTTTTTTGTGATGTTCTGCTTGAAAATACAAACCATATCAATCTTTCTTTTGCCTATGATAATTCACGCGGACAGTTCAACTCAACAAAGATAATCTCCTTACTTTCCGACAGGTTCAAAGATTTTAACGGCAAAGTCGTTGGGGTAATTTCAGTTGATTTGTTTATTCCAGTTTTAACTTATGTTTTCGGTGAGGCGCAACTTGGTGGTAAGGTTTCTGTAGTTTCAACTTTCAGATTGAATGAAATCGCTTATGGGTTACCAGAGAATAAAAAATTGACGCAGGAACGATTAATTAAGGAAGTCCTCCATGAATTGGGACACAATTTTGGTCTTTTGCATTGTGAAGATTATCTTTGCGTGATGCACTCTTCAAGCACGGTTGAGGAGGTTGATTTAAAAAGTGATAGATTTTGCAGAAATTGCAAGCATAAGGTAGATCTCGCTTTATCTTCCCAGTTCAATTATCATCAAGACGGCGAACAAAACTGAATAAATCGTCTCAATCCAACCAAGCCGTTTGAATTTAACTTTTCTTTCAAGTAAGAGAGTTCCCATTATTGAATGGATTATAACGGGCAAAAAAGATGCAAATATCAAAGGACCAATTGAGCCCTTGATCAAGAGAGTTGCAAGAAGGATTAAAATTGTAATGTGATATGCTATGTTGTATCTTCCTATGAAAAGTTTCTCTGAGAGGGAAAACTTATCCTTTTTCGTTGCGAGAGCCAAAATTTTCATTCTGACATAGATTATTCCGCTTCCGAAGAAAATCAAATTCAATAGATAAAGTTGTAACATTGTTAAATCAAAATTTCCCACTTGAACATAATAAGCTGATGGTGCTGTGAGAACGAGTAAGGACATAGCGAAGATTTGCCCGCCCTGCGTTTTGTCAAGGTTCCTTTTTGAAAGGATAAGTTGCACTGCAAATCCAAGCAAGCCGATAAGCCCGAAAATTAGAAGTCCGTAGAGCTTGAAGTAAAAGATCAAAATGAATGAGGGAATCAGGGCAAATGGAGAAAATAAAAAGAGCGATTTTATAGCGTCCTTGAGATTTTCAGTTGAGATTTTCAATTTTGATTTTGCTATCATTGTTGCTGGCTGGTAAGATAGAAAAATTGATAATACAGAAATAAGGAAAAGAGCAGTTTTTATATCAAAGCCACCGCCGATTTCCGCACCTATGACAAATGGAACTAATAAGATCGCCCAAGAGCCGTGTTCCTTAGGGAAAATCACCATGGTTTGTAATTAAATTTTGTTTGCAAATGCGACGATGTTTTTAGAACTTTTAGCTTCAAAAGGGTCCTTCATAAGATTTCCAAAGATTTCAACATCTTTAAAGCCAACCAAGCTGAGTTTTCGGCATAGTTCTTCGCTTTTTATTGGCTTTATCCGAGTTGTTATAATTTTGTGCGAGTAGTTTTCAAGTTTGTTGATGATCAACACATTAAATTTCAAAAAGTCCCTCCTTATTTCAAATACCTTCAAACTTGGTGAGCCAATAATAGTGGGCTCAAAATCATAAAACCGTATGAAAATTTTATCTTTCGTTTCACGGATGTTTATGATTCTTTCCTCGTTCTGGATGATTTTGTCATAGTTTAAAATTTGAACTATTAACAGCCCGCCTTTTTTCAGCGCATTGTGGAAATTTCTCAGTGCAAGCAATAAGTCCCTTTCGTTTAAGAGATGAGGCAAAGTGTTTCCAAGGCAGATAACGAGATCAAATTCGTCTTTGAATTTGTCTTTCGTTTGGAGAAAATCAAGCGTTTCAAATTTTGCTTTTGAGTTAAACTTTTCGGAAAGTTCCTGTGCTTTTAAAATCATCCCTTTGGAGAGGTCAATTCCAACGACATCTACGCCAAGTTTTGACAGGATTATGGAGTGAAGCCCAATTCCGCATCCAGCGTCAAGGCATTTCTTGATGTTTTTTTCAAATATTATCTTTTCAAAGACCTTCGTTTCACTTTCAATTCTTTTTGAAATTTCGGTCATATCGGCATATTCCAGAGATAATTCATCATAAAATTCTGATACGGGTTTAATGTTTTCTTGTGTTTCAAATTTTCCGTTTTGGGTCAAGGTTATGTGTCACTTTTCTTGAAAAATCGCTTGTTTTTTAATATATTTGAAACAAAGAAATTTTAAAAATTAATTTGCGAACTCAAACATGTCAAAAGTAAAGTCAATTTTGGTTTTGTCCGTTTTCGCTCTTGTTTTAATTTACATATCGGTTACCGGTTTCCAGTGCGCAAGCGCTGAAGTCACTGGGGCTAAGGTTTACATTCAAAGGCAGGATTGGGTGAATGCTGAGAAGCAGTTATTGAAGGAGGTTGAAAACAATCCCAAAAATGACGAAGCCTGGTTTTTGCTTGGATATGTCAGGGGTGAGCAAAAAAATTACGAAGGGATGCTTGAAGCGTTCAATAAGTCGCTTGAAATTTCAAACAGGTTTGAAAAGGATATAGCTAATTTCAAGCTGAAATATTGGGTTGATAACTTTAATGCTGGTGTTGTTTATTTTGGAAGGTTCCAGAACAATCGTGACTCTGTTCAGTATATTGAGAAAGCGATTGAGGCGTTCAAGACCGCAACATTGATCATCCCTGATAGTGCTTCTGCTTATAAGAATCTCGCTTATAGTTATCTTTCAAAGGAGGACATTCCGTCGGCAGTTGAGCCATTGCAAAAGGCGGTTGAGCTTTCGGGGGAAAAAGATACCGATGCTATGAAGATGCTAGGAAAAATTTATTATGATTTTGCGTATCGTCATACGATGAAGTTTGAAGACCCTGAAAACAGGAAGAGCATAAGTGTAGGGGTTAATGCAGATGTTGTGAGGTCAGCGTTTGGGAATCCCGATGTTGTGAATGTGATTAAACAGGAACAACCACAGCCAAGGGAGAAAAGACCCAGACGACCAGCACCGTCACAGCCGAAGGTTGAAAAGTGGATTTATCAAAAATATGGACTTACAGTTGAACTTGAAAACGATGTTGTAAAGTCAATCACTTATGCTGGCGAAACATATCAAGAGGGGAGTGTTTCGGTTGTTTTAGATTCAACTGAATTTTACGCAGCCAGAGAGTGGTATGACAAAGCGATTGATATCTTTAACAAAGTGAGAAATCTTGAACCAACGGATGAGGAGACACTTGCTTTTCTTTCAAATGCTTACATAAACGCTGGAAGAAGCGATGAGGCACTTGAGGCGTTTCGTTCATCAGTTGAAGCCCATCCCGAAAACAAGTATTTCCATTATAACTATGGTGTTTTGTTGCTTAAAGCGGAAAGATTTGAGGAAGCGATAAAAGAGTTCAGCTCAGCTGTTGAAATTGACCCAAATTATAAAGAGGCGATATATAACCTCGGGGCTTCGTATGTTAACTGGGGGGTTAAGTTGAAACAACAAGCTGAGGACCTCGCTTTAAAGCAAAATCTTGAAGAGCAGAAAAAGTATGAAGATATGGCGAAAGATAAGTTCAGACAGGCGTTGCCTTATCTTGAGAAGTTAACAGAGATTGATCCGGATGATGTTTTCATTTGGGATTTGATAGGGAAGATTTATGCTAATCTTGGAGATGTTGAGAAGGCAGAAGCAGCTTTTAAGAAAGCGGATGAGCTGAGGAATAAGAAATGAAAATTTTTTGGGCGGGTGATTTTTCGCCCGCCCGATTTTTATAAGAAATGTGGGCTTGAAAATGGGATTTTCAACCGATGCAATCCATTGGGGGCAAAAACCAGATAAAGAATCGTTCTCGGTTATACCGCCGATATATCTTGCTACAACCTACGCTCGTAAATTTGATGAAGAGGCTCCCTTTGTTTATTCTCGGACACAAAATCCGAATAGGAAAATGCTTGAAGAAAACATCGCTAAACTTGAAAATGGAAAGTATGGTTTCGCTTTTTCCTCTGGTGTTGCTGCTGTAACGGCGGTAATGCAACTTCTTAAACCCGGTGACCATGTTATCACGACAAAAAACATTTATGGAGGAACTTTAAGGGTTTTCAAAGAGATGCAAAAATGGGGGATAAAGTTTTCTTTTGTTGATATGACACAGGTTGAAAATGTTGAGAGAGAACTCAAAAATGAAACGAAACTAATTTTTGCTGAAACTCCTTCAAATCCATTCCTTTATCTTACTGACTTAAAAAGGTTAGCTGAGCTTCGCGACTCATTTAATCGTGAAATTTTGATCGCTGTTGATAATACTTTTATGACGCCGTATTTGCAAAGACCCCTTGAACTGGGTTGTGATATAGTTATACATAGCAGTACGAAATTTTTAAACGGGCATAGTGATGTCGTCGGTGGCATTGTTGTAACAAATAGGGATGAACTTCAAAAACCGCTTTGGTATATACAGCGTGCTTTTGGGGCTGTGCCGAGCCCATTTGATTGTTGGCTTCTTTTGAGGTCTATAAAGACGCTCGCCGTCAGAATTAAACAGCATTGTTCAAACGCTAAAAGAGTAGCAATTTTTCTTTCGGTTCATCCCAAAGTTAAAAGGGTCTTTTACCCTGGGCTACCCTCACACCCGCAATATGAGCTCGCACAAAGACAGATGAAAGATTTCGGCGGTGTTGTAACGGTAGACCTTGGTTCAAGAGATAATGTCAAAAAATTTGTTGAAAATTTGAAAATTTTTACACTTGCTGAATCGCTTGGGGGAGTTGAAAGTTTGGTAAACCATTCCTGGAGCATGAGCCATTCATCAGTCCCCGAAGAGGAAAAAAGAGAGCTTGGACTTACTGAAGGAATAGTAAGATTATCAGTTGGAATTGAGGATGTTGAGGATTTGATATCTGACCTTGAACAAGCGCTTGAAAAAATTTGAAACATTAATTCAAATCATCCCGTCAAACCATTCAAAAAAATAAATTTCGGGCAAAACTATGAGAAGATTTTTTGTCATTTTACTTGTCCTTTTATTTTCAATTTCTGCTTTTTCTCAAAGACCGAGGTTTTATTACAAGTCACCAACCCCGCCACCGGAACATTTCACCAGGGATAGAACTTATGATGTCATACACATCAAGCTTGAGCTGAATCTTGACGAGAAGCAGAAAACGGTTGACGGAAAGGTTACGACAAAATTTGCCCCTTTGCGACCCAATTTAAATGAATTTGTTCTTGACGCTGCTGAGATGAAAATAAAGAAAGTTTATTTACCCGATGGGAAGGAATTAAAGTTTAACTTTGATTCACTTGCACAAAAGTTGAAAATTTATCTTGATAAGGCGTATTCTTTCAAGGATACTCTTTCTGTAGTTGTTGAGTATTTCGTTTCAAATCCCCGCAAAGGTCTGTATTTCATCCAGCCAGATTCAGCTTATCCGGATAAGCCGTATCAAATATGGTCACAAGGTCAACCCGAAGATAATCATTATTGGTTTCCCTGTTATGATTTCCCAAACGACAAGGCGACAAGTGAGTTGATAGCAACGGTGAAGAAAAATTTTGTTGTGATTTCAAACGGGAAACTTTTATCCGTAAATGAGGATGTCAAAAAAGGTTTGAAGACATATCACTGGTTTATGGATAAACCGCATTCAACTTATTTGATTTCAATCGTCGTTGGAGAATATGTTAAACTTCAAGATTATTATCTTGACATTCCGCTTGAATATTATGTTTATAAATCAAATGCGAAATACGCTAAACTTTCGTTTGAAAAGACACCAGATATGATGAAGTTTTTCTCAGAGAAGATCGGCTATAAATATCCATACAGCAAATATGCTCAGACGATAGTTGAAGATTTCATCTATGGGGGAATGGAAAACACGACCGCAACCACTTTAACGAGTTCAACGATACACGATGAGAGGGCTCATCTTGATTTTTCAAGTGATGGTCTTGTTGCGCATGAGCTGGCTCATCAATGGTGGGGAAACCTTTTGACTTGTAGAAGTTGGGAACACGCTTGGTTAAACGAGGGGTTTGCGACTTATTTCACCGCGCTTTATTTTGAACATGCCAGGGGGAAGGATGAATTTCAATTTAGTTTATACAACATGCAAAGGAGCGCAAAATTTGCTGATATGACAAATAAGAGACCAACCGTTTGGAACAGGTATTTTGACCCGACAGACCTTTTCGGACCCCATATTTATCAGCGTGGTGGCGCTATTCTTAACATGATAAGGTTTATCCTCGGCGATGAACTCTTCTGGAAGGCGATAAATTATTATGCGCATAAATATGCTTATCAAAATGTTGAAACCGACGATTTTAAAATCGCAATTGAAGAAGCAACAGGATATAACCTGAAATGGTTCTTTGACCAGTGGCTTTATAAAGCTGGGTATCCGAGCTTTGAGGTTAAATATACCTATGACGATTCAAAAAAGGTTGTAAAACTTGAAGTTGAGCAAATTCATCCAGCGGACTCTTTAACTCCGGAGGTTTTCAAAACACCGGTTGATGTTGAGATAGTAACTAAAAACGAGAGTAAAATTTTTAGAATCTTCATTGACAAGAGAAAGGAAAGTTTTGAGTTTGAGGTTAATGATAAACCGTTGATGGTTATATTTGATAAGGGGAATTGGATTTTGAAGGAGTTGTATTTTGAAAAATCAAAAGGGGAATTGATTTATCAAGCGCAAAATGCAAGCGAGATGATAGACCGTCTTCTTGCAGTGCAGGAGCTTGGGAAAATGATTGATGAGGCTGATGTTGTTGAACTTATGAAGAAAATAAGCAGGAGCAGTGAATTTTATGCTATAAAGCAAGAGGCGATAAATAATCTTGGAAAGTTGAAAGGTGAAGATGTGGCGAAATTTTTAATTGAACTTTATAAAAATGAAGGCGATTCAAGAATTAGAAGAAGTATAGTTGACGCTTTGAAAAATTTCAAGTTTAACTTCGTTGTCAGTTTTTTAAACGATGTCGTTAAAAGTGAAAAGAGTTATTATGTGATTGCGTCGGCAATTAATTCTCTTGTTGCGATTGATTCGGTAAATGGAATGAAGTATATAAAGAATGCGCTTGGGATGGATTCTCATCAAGAGGTTATTAGGACTACTGCTTTGAGAAGGTTAAGTGATATGAAGAATACGAAGTTTGAAAAAGAGGCGATTGAAATTTTAAAAAGATACTCAATGCGCGGGAATCATCCATCGGTTCGTATAACGGCGATTTCAACACTTGCTCTTTTTGCTGATAAAGACCCGCGGATAAAGGATTTCATTTTCGGGATGGTTAACACGCCTGAATTTTTTGTTAGAATGGTGGTTTATAATGTCCTTGGTGATATAGGTGATAAAAGAGAGCTTGATTATCTTAAAGTTGCGCAGACACGTGAGCTTGATGGTCGGATGCTTCAAGCGATATGGGATTCTATAGCGAGGTTGGAAGAAAAGTTTAGTAAGTAGAAGCGGAGGGTGAGGGACTCGAACCCCCAAGGGCGCGAAGCCCAGCGGTTTTCAAGACCGCCGCCTTACCAATTAGGCTAACCCTCCGAATTTCGGTTATAAATTTATCAAAATCGGGGTTCAAAATCAAGTTT
Source organism: Candidatus Thermokryptus mobilis (assembly GCF_900070205.1). Taxonomy (NCBI): domain Bacteria; kingdom Pseudomonadati; phylum Candidatus Kryptoniota; genus Candidatus Thermokryptus; species Candidatus Thermokryptus mobilis. The sequence goes on from NZ_FAOO01000003.1 coordinate 92,357, forward strand.
TTGTTCTTTTTTTAAATTTTTGTAATTTTAATGCGAATTTTCACAAGGAAAACAAAAAGCGGAGGAAAAGTTGAAGCGCACTTATCAACCGCACAATACCAGAAGAAGGAGAACCCACGGATTTAGGGCGAGGATGAAAACGAAAAGCGGTAGGAAAATTCTCGCCAGAAGAAGAGCAAAAGGAAGATGGAAATTAACTGTTAGCGATGAGCGATAAAAGGTTCGGGCTTTCAAAGAAAGAAATAATAAAAAAATCGGCTGAGATAACTCAGATAATAAAAAATTCAAATTCAGTGGCGGGTAACTTAATTAAAATTTATTTCCGTTTCGGTCCAGCTCGTGATGTCGTTTCAAGGGTTGCGTTTGCTGTCTCACGAAAAGTTAAAAAAGCTGTTTTGAGAAATAGGGCAAAGAGACTACTGCGTGAGGTCTATCGGCTGAACAAACATCGGCTGATAGACCTTCTTTCTTTGAGAAATATGGCGATTGATATGGTTTTAATTTTTATCGGTGAAGCGGAAATGTTGAAAAGATTAAAGTATGCTGATTTTGAAAGTGATTTTCTGCCTTTGATTGAAAAAATTTTGAAGTATAATGAATGAAATTTGAATTTGGCGCAAAATTAGCGATTCACCTTGTGAAGTTTTATAAATTTTTCATTTCACCACTTTTTCCACCGAGTTGTAGGTTTTATCCGTCTTGTTCTGATTATTCCATTCAGGCATTTTCAAAGTATGGCTTTTTAAAAGGGCTTTGGCTAACGATGAAAAGAATTGTAAGATGTAATCCCTTCAATCCGGGTGGAATTGATGAAGTTCCATAATTAAAAACAAAAATTTTGACCCTATGGATAGAAATGCGCTTTTGGGGATGATTTTAATAACGCTTGTCCTTTTAGTTTGGATGTGGTATAATGCGCCTAGAGTTCCTCAACAACCACAGAAAAAAAATGATACGCTTAAAACACAGGTAAAGAGTTCAAACATAGCCGAGGCGCAACCAAGAGAAGATACGCTTGGTATTTACTTCTCACATCTTGTAAAGGGAGAAGAAAAGAAAATACTTGTTGAAACGGATTTTTATACTTGTGTGATTTCGTCAAAGGGAGCACTTGTTGAGAAATTTGAACTGAAAAGATTTAAAACTTGGAACGGTTATCCTGTTCAACTCGTTGAGATGGAGAAGGGCGGTGACTTGTCGGTTGTTTTTATGACAACGGATGGGAAAATAATCAACACAAGGGATTTTTACTTTGATACGAAAGCGAGAAACTGGGAAAATTTGATTTTGAAGGAAAAAGGGGAGAAAAAGGAAATTGAGTTTGTGTTGAACATAAATGATACAAGTAAGATTTTGAAGCGATTTATATTTGAAAACGGGAAGTATTCCTTTGACACGGAAGTTGAGCTCATGAACATGGAGAAGATAATTGCTAATTTTGAATATCAACTCGTTTGGGAGAATGGGATAAAGTTGACAGAGGAGAACAGCGTTGAGGAATCATACTTTGCTAATGCTTGGGCGAAAGTTGGTGATGTTTATGAGAACATTGACGCAAGCAAGTTCGGCGAGAGGGTTTCTCGCTCTTATTCTGGTGTAACTCGGTGGGTTGGAACGCATAACAAGTATTTTGCGGTCGCTTTAATTTCAAATGATATCGCAGATGGCGCATACCTTGAGGGGTGGAGAGTCCCGTTGCCAAATAATGGAGTGAAAGAAAATTATCTCATCGCTTTGAAAGTTCCTTTTAGGGGTGAAAAATATCAAAAAAATTATTTTACAGTTTACATCGGACCACTTGACTACACGATTTTGAAATCATATGGCATAGGTCTTGAAGAAATGATAAGTTTGGGTTTGAAGTGGTTGATAAGACCTATTGCTGAGTTTGTTCTTCTTCCATTGTTCAGGTTTTTGCATCTTTTTATACCGAATTATGGCGTTGTGATTATAATTTTCTCCATTTTGATAAAGATACTTCTAACTCCTTTGACATTGACTCAGATGAAATCAGTGAGAAAGATGCAGGCGATAGCGCCAATTTTAAAGGAACTCCAGGAGAAATATAAAGATAATCCACAGAAGTTGAACCAAGAGGTGATGAAAGTTTATCGTGAATATGGTGTTAATCCGTTCAGCGGTTGTTGGCCTTTGCTTCTTCAATTGCCGATATTATATGCTTTGTTTTCACTTTTCAGGGTGACAATTGAATTGAGGCAAGCTGGCTTCATCCTTTGGATAAAGGATTTATCTGTCCCGGATACAATTATCAAGCTTCCATTTTATATTCCGATATTCGGTGTTCATCAAATAAGTGGGCTTGCACTTTTGATGGCTATTACTATGTTCATCCAGCAGTGGATGTTTTCAACCACCGCAGATCAAAGGCAGAAGGTGACAGCAACTATAATGACAGTTCTGTTCTTTCTTATTTTCAATAATTTACCTTCCGGTTTGAATCTTTACTATTTCACATTCAATGTCCTTTCAATAGCTCATCAATGGTATATAAACAAGTACACGAAGGTTGATCTAAAGCCATCGCAAGATAAAAAGCGACCTTTCAGAGGCGGTATCTTTAAAAAGTTTGACATCCCGACGATGAGCGAACTAACAGGGAAGAAAAAAAGGAAAAGCAAATGAGGATAAAGTGGTTTTTAATTTTTACTTTCAATGGGTTGGCGTTTGCCCAATTTCTCCCTGAGGACACAGTCCTTGTTGATATTCAAAAGATAAATCCAAGGATAAAGGTTGAGATAAGGTATGCGACGACGAATAACTTTACGGGAAGAAAGCTTTACAATGTTGAAAAGTGCTTTTTGAGAAAATTTGTTGCGATGAAGCTTGACTCTGTTCAGCGCGATCTTGAGAAATTCGGGCTTGGGCTCAAAGTTTGGGATTGTTATAGACCTCTTTCTGTTCAAAAAATTTTATGGTCAATCGTTCCCGATGAAAGATATGTTGCAAATCCAGCTAAAGGTTCAAGGCATAATCGCGGTTGTGCTGTTGATTTGACACTTGTTGATTCGCTCGGTAACGAATTGCCAATGCCAACGGGTTACGATGATTTCACTGAAAAAGCGCACAGAGATTATTACAACTTACCCGATACCTTGATAAAAAACAGAACTATTCTTGAGAATGTTATGAAAAAATATGGGTTTATACCTCTTCCGACGGAATGGTGGCATTTTGATTGTGAAGGGTGGGAGAAGTTTTCAATTCTTGATATTCCGCTTGAGGAGATTAAATGAAAAAGCCCCGCATAATGCGGGGCTTTTTATTATGTACCAGCGCTGTAATCTTTTATATACTTTTTCTGCTCGTTCGTCAGTTTGTCAATTTTGATCCCCATAGTTTTCAATTTCAATTCCGCTATTTCTTCATCTTGTTCAGGAGGTATATCGTATACTTTTGGTTCAAGTTTCTTCCCCTTTTTGAACATTTCAACGAGACGAAGTTGAGCCATAAATTGATTTGCAAAGGACATGTCCATAACCTCTGATGGGTGACCTTCTGCAGCTACGAGATTCACAAGTCGTCCCTTTGCCAAGACGAAAATTCTTCTTCCATCTTTCAAGAGATATTCCTCAACATGGTTTCTTATTTCTCTTACACCTTTTGCCATTTTCTTTAAATGAACAAGGTTTATTTCAACATCATAATGTCCTGTGTTGCAAACTATAGCGCCGTCTTTCATGACTTTGAAATGTTCTTCTGTGATCACATCTTTTACTCCGGTTGCAGTGATGAAGACATCACCGATTTTAGCAGCTTCTTTCATTGGCATAACGGTGAAGCCATCAAGGACTGCTTTTAAAGCAGCTATAGGTCTGACTTCGGTGACTATGACATTTGCGCCAAGTCCTCTTGCTCTCATTGCGACACCTTTACCACAATGACCATAACCAGCTACGACGACATTTTTCCCCGCTATTAAAATGCTTGTTGCTCTTAAAATACCATCAAGGGTTGATTGCCCAGTTCCGTAGACATTATCAAAGTCCCACTTTGTCTCTGCGTCATTTACAGCTATGATTGGGTATTTCAAAGCGCCAGCTTCAGCCATTGCCCTTAATCTTTTCACGCCTGTTGTAGTTTCTTCGGTTCCACCAATTATATCAGGTATAAGTTCAGGGTGCTTGCTGTGAATTGTGAAAATAAGGTCAGCTCCATCATCAAGAGTTAAATTTGGTTTTATATGAAGTGTTTGTTCAATTGCCCAATAAAATTCATCAACGCTCATACCATTCCAAGCGAAAATTGATATGTCTTGTTTTGCAAGAGCTGCTGCTATTGTATCCTGTGTTGAGAGAGGATTACAACCGCTCCAGCTAACCTCGGCACCGCATTCAACAAATGTCTTGATCAAAACGGCTGTCTCCTTTGTGACATGAAGACATCCAGCGATTCTGAATCCTTTAAATGGTTTTGTCTTTTTATACTTTTCTCTTAAAGCCATTAAAACAGGCATCCTGCTTTCAGCCCAGCTTATTTGCTTAAGCCCCTCGTCTGCAAGTTTGAGGTCTTTGACTTTATAAACGCCTTTAAGTTCGTCCATTTAGAAAATTTCCTTTTGTTTTTAATTTATTTCAAGAGCTCTTTGAACATCGGGACATAATCAAGTTTTTCCCAAGTGAATTCGGGTTCGTTTCTTCCAAAGTGCCCGTATACTGCTGTTTTCCGATAGATCGGTCTTTGAAGTTTCAATCTATCAATGATTCCCCTTGGTGAAAGGTCAAGGTTTTTCAAAATGAAGTCGGCGATAATTTCATCAGGCACTTTTCCTGTTCCCTTTGTATCAACATATATAGCCACGGGTTTTTTAACCCCAATTGCGTAAGCAACTTGAATTAAACATTCATCAGCAAGCCCTGCTGCGACGATGTTTTTGGCAATATGTCTCATTTCATATGCTGCGCTTCTATCAACTTTTGTTGGGTCTTTCCCCGAGAAGCAACCTCCACCGTGCGGTGCTTTACCTCCATAAGTGTCAACTATTATCTTCCTTCCTGTTAAACCAGTATCTCCATGCGGACCTCCTATCACAAACGAACCAGTTGGATTTATGTGATATTTTGTCCTTTTGTCAAGATATTCCTCCGGAATTACATCCTTTATCACGAATTCCTGTAAGTCCTTAGCGATATCTTTCGGAGTTAATTTTTTACCCTTGTATTTTTCATCGTGTTGAACTGAGAAAACTATTGTATCAACGCGGACTGGTTTCCCTGTGTTGTCATATTCAATTGTAACTTGACATTTCCCATCGGGGCGAAGATATGGCATAAGGTCTGTTTTCTTTCTGACATATGCAAGTCGTTTCATAAGTTTATGCGCAAACATTATAGGCATCGGCATCAGTTCAGGTGTCTCTTTACAAGCGTAACCGAACATCATCCCCTGATCACCAGCCCCGCCCTTGTCAACACCTTTCGCTATATCCGGTGATTGCGATTTTACAGTAACTATAACACCACAAGAGCGATAATCAAATTGATATTCTGATTTGTCGTAGCCAATATCTTTTATGACATTTCTTGCAATGTCATCAAAATCAATTTTAGCTCTAACATCTTCGGGCGCTTTTATCTCCCCACCGATCACTACAAGCCCCGTTGTTACAAAGACCTCACAGGCTACCCTTGCTTCGGGATAATATGTCAAGAAAGCATCAAGAACAGCATCGGATATTTGATCGCAAATCTTATCCGGATGTCCTTCGGCAACTGATTCAGAGGTGAATAGCCTTCCCATTTATCCTCCTTTTTGGTTTTTGATTTTAGTAAAATTCAACTTCAGAGGAATCCCCAATGTTGACCTTTTTATAATCCCCTTTGACCATCGCCCCAATTCCAACGATTGATGAGTCAAGTAAGGCGTTATAAATCTTTGCATCGTCTCCGATAATTGAATTTCTAATTATTGAAGATGAAATTTCAACCCCATCTGATATGGTTGTGTAAGGACCTATGATTGAATTCTCAATTTTGCTTGTTGATGAGATATAAACCGGTGGGATGATGAGGACATTTTCAAATCTCCCTAATTTTTTCAAGTTGGTTCCATTTCTTTCAAGTAGAAAACGATTTGTTTGTAAAAGTGTCTCTGGCTTTCCGCAATCATACCATCCATCAATCTCAAAAGTTACTATCTTCTCGCCTTTGTTGATCATTAATTGAAGTGCGTCCGTGAGCTGATATTCACCCCTTGTTTTAATTTCTGACTTTATTACCTCTTCAAGTGATTCCTTCAGAAGTTTCGGGTTTTTTATCAGATATATGCCGACAATTGCAAGATTGCTTTCAGGTTGACTTGGTTTTTCAACAAGTTTTTTCACGAATTTATCACCGTCAAGCATAACGACTCCGAACCTCCTCGGGTCTTCAACAGACTTTATCCCAAGCGTGGTGAATTCACTGTTCAAAAACTTTGAAAGATCAAAGTCAAAAATAGTATCTCCAAGTATTATCAAAATCTCATCTTCGTTTTCAAAATATCTACTTGCGAGATATATTGCGTGCCCAAGACCAAGCGGTTCATCTTGCTCAACGAAGTTAAATTTTACCTCGGGGTAATTTAACTCAACATAATTTTTGATTTTTTCCCCAAGATAGCCGATTACGAGAGCGATCTCTTTTATTGAATTTGAAACGAGCATGTCAATTATATGTCCAAGAATCGGTTTACCTGCGACATTTAACAAAACTTTCGGTTGCGTATAAGTATGAGGACGCAATCTCGTCCCTACTCCAGCAACTGGAATAACTGCTTTCATTGTTAAGAACCCTTTTTTTAAACTGCCGTTTTAATATAAAAAAATTACTGCTTATTTCCAATGGCAAGTGCATTTTTTATATGTTCAACTATTTCATCAACGCTATCAATAATTCTGACTAAGCTTGCACCTTCAATAGAGCCCTCGCTTAAAAGTTGCTTGGAAATAGTTTGGATTATCGGCGTCCAAAAGCTAACAGCGATGAGTGGCTTTCGTGAAATAAAATTTTTATTTATAAGCTCCCACGCGAGGGAAAGTTCAACCAATGTTCCTGTCCCACCGCGGAGCACGACATATGCATCGCCTTTTTCAATTAAAATTTTCAACCTCTCAAATAAATCCCTCGCTTTAATTTCATCGTCTATCCATTTGTTTGCGCTTGCATTTAGCGTTGCTATGGTGACGCCTATAGTTTTCGCACCGGATTCTTTAGCGCCTCTTGCGGTTGCCTCCATAGTTCCGCCATATCCACCATTGCATATCGTGAATCCAGCCCTACCAAGTTCAAGACCAAGTTTTCTTGCAAATTCGTACTCTTCATCGCCTTCAACTGGTTTTGAACTGCCAAATATCGTAATGACTTTTTCAATCATATTACGAAGCTGACTTATTTTTTCAAGAGGTATATAAAAAATGGCGCTCCAAAAAGAGCAGTAATTGAACCGACTGGGAGTTCATTCGGGAACAAAATAATCCTTGCAATTGTATCAGCGATTAGCAAAGTTATCGCTCCGGTGAAAAACGATGTTGGGATGAGTAGCCGATAATCAACGCTGAAAATTTTACGACATATGTGTGGAACAACAAGACCGATAAAGCCGATGATACCCGTTATTGAAACAATGACTGCAGTTAAAATTGAGGCGATGAAATAAAAAATTTTTTTCGTTGTTTCAGCATCTATCCCAAGTTGAGTTGCTATTTCATCACCAGTTGCGATTAAATTTAAGCGATGGGAACTAAAAAAAGTTATTAAGGTGAAAATTAAAACCGATACCGAGATTAGAACTGATTGTTTCAGGTTTACATTTGATAAATTTCCAAGCAACCAGAAGATGAAATTTTTCAACGATTCACCTGATAAAGTGATGATGATTAGAATCAACGCTGAAAAGAAAGCACCTATCATTATTCCACTTAAAAGCATCGTGTTTATATCAATAGTTCCTCTTCTTTTGCCGAGCATGTAAACAAGTATTATTACAACGATTGAACCAAGTAGAGCGGTAATTGGGGTTAAGACGAAGGAAAAGGTGCCGATTAGCGCGATTGAAAGGAGAGCTCCAAATGCTGAACCGCTTGATATTCCTAGGATATATGGCTCGGCGAGTGGATTTCTTAACATTGCTTGTAAAATAGCTCCTGCGACAGCAAGCCCTCCACCAGCAAAAATTGCAGTCAAAGCCCTTGGAAATCTAATTTGATAGATTATGACCTTTTCAATTTCATTGGCTTCTCCATTCAAAACTTTGATGATTGTCCCGATGTCAAGCGCTGGTGAATGATTTGTGCTTCCAATAGAAGTTGAGATAGATAGTGTTATGAGAAGTAACGGGAGAAGAAAAGTTATGTAGAGCACCAATTTTTTTGTTTTCAATTCGTAAAAATCATTTAGTTTTCGGTTCCAAATATCCTATCGCCAGCGTCGCCAAGCCCAGGGAGTATAAATCCCTTTGAGTTTAATTGTCTGTCAAGCACTGCTATATAAATTTGAACATCGGGATGTTCATTTGTGAGTTTGTTAATTCCCTCTGGGGCAGCTATCAAGCTTACGACTTTGATTTTGTTTGCACCTCTTTCTTTTAGATAGGAGACAGCTGCGCAGATGCTTCCTCCTGTTGCAAGCATTGGGTCAAGTATAATTACTATGCTTTTGTCAAGATTTTTGGGAAATTTGAAATAGTAATCAACTGGTTTGAGCGTTTCTTCATCTCTGTATAGTCCGATGTGCCCGACTCTCGCTTCGGGAAAGAGTTCAAGGAAAGCATCAACCATTCCAAGTCCAGCTCTTAAAATTGGGACGATAACTATTTCATCTTTTAAATCGTGACCTTGAGTGACTTCAAGTGGTGTTTCAACTTCCTTAGGCATAAGGTCAAGGTCTTTTGTTACCTCAAAAGCCATAAGCGTTGTTAATCTTTTTAAGATCGTTCTGAAGGATGAACTTGGTGTGTTTCTGTCCCTTAAAAATGTAAGGTCGCGTTTTATCAACGGATGGTTAACGACGAAAAGGTTTCCACCCATTTTTCAGTTTATGATTTTTATTTTAAAATAAAAATTCGCAGTTGAAAAAACAATTTAGCAAGTTGAATGTTAATTTTGAATTGAGTATATTTTTCGTGAAATACAAAAAAATTGCAGGAGGAAACATGCGTGAAGTTGTAATAGCAAGCGCCTGTCGCACGCCTATCGGTTCATTTAATGGTTCATTAAGTTCACTCCCAGCACCTAAACTTGGGGCAATTGTGATTGATGAGGCTTTGAAAAGAGCAAATGTTCCCAAGGAAATGGTTGATGAAGTTATAATGGGATGTGTTTTGACTGCTGGGGTAGGTCAAGCCCCAGCAAGGCAGGCTGCAATTTTTGCGGGATTACCGACGAAAGTTGAGTGTATTACAATTAACAAAGTTTGTGGCTCTGGATTAAAAGCAGTTATGTTGGCAACGCAGGCAATTAAACTTGGGGATGCAGATATAATTGTGGCTGGAGGGATGGAAAGCATGTCAAACGCTCCGTATATACTTGACAAAGCGAGAACTGGCTACAGAATGGGGCATGGGCAATTGATTGATTCCATGATAAAGGATGGGCTTTGGGATGTTTATAATGATTTTCATATGGGGAACGCCGGAGAACTTTGCGCCAGAGAGTGTAACATATCAAGACAAGAACAAGATGAATTCGCTGTGTTAAGTTATAAGCGAGCTCTTGAAGCGATTGAGAAGGGATATTTCAAAGAAGAAATCGTTCCGGTTAAAGTTCCTCAACCGAAAGGTGGAGAAATTATCGTTGACGAGGATGAAGAACCAAAGCGTGTAAATTTTGAAAAGATACCTCAATTGAAACCCGCTTTTGACCCCAATGGGACGATCACACCAGCGAATGCCTCAAAGATAAACGATGGGGCCTCAGCCCTTGTTTTAATGTCAAAGGAAAAGGCAGACGAACTTGGAATTAAACCACTTGCTCGCATTGTTGCTTATTCATCAGCAGCGAAAGACCCAGCTTGGTTCACAACTGCACCAGTTGATGTAATTGAAAAGGTGTTGAAAAAAGCGGGAATGAAAAAAGAGGATATTGATTTGTTTGAAGTAAATGAAGCATTTGCTGTGGTTGCACTTGCGACATCAAAACTTGGTGGAATCCCAATAGAAAAAATGAACATACACGGCGGTGCGGTCGCCCTTGGACATCCAATCGGAGCAAGTGGCGCAAGAATTTTAACCACTCTTTTATACGCTATGAAAAGAAAAAATGCAAAGTTTGGTCTCGCAGCAATTTGTATAGGTGGCGGAGAGGCAAGTGCAGTGATAGTTGAAAGAATTTAACTAAGAGAGATGAAGAAGAAAAAATGGCAAACAATACCTCGCACAAAAGAGGAAGCAATTGCTGAAGCGAAAAGATTTCTCAAAAATGCGAAAGAGATTTTAGCAAAGGTTAAAATTGAA
>NZ_FAOO01000003.1:103169-178648 GCF_900070205.1 Candidatus Thermokryptus mobilis
TATCGCTTGAGAAATTGCCGACTTCAATTGAAGAGTATTTTTCGGTGATCTCAAGGATTCCGAAAAATGGTAAACTGAAGGCATATTTGAGCACTGCATATTATTATCGTGGTGGGGAAAGCGTTGATATGGTTAAAGCTGGAATTAAAAGCGTGGAGGAAATAATAAAAATGCTTTGAGTAAATAAATTAAAAACAAAAATTTGGAGCACTTAACTATGGAGATCAAAAAAGTTACGGTCGTTGGGGCGGGAACAATGGGAAGCGGAATTGCTCATGTTCTTTCACAAAATGGATATCTTGTAAATTTGATTGACATCAACAAGAATGTTCTTGAAAGGGCTATCAATGTTATACGGCAAAACATGGATAGGCAAATCAAAAAGGGCTTGATGACAGAGGAGGAAAGGGAACAGGCAATAGCCAGGATTAGTACTTTTACTTCTCTTGAGAGTGGAGCAAAAGATGCTGACTTTGTGATTGAAGCTGCTACCGAAAATGTCAAGATAAAGAAAGACATTTTCAAAACGCTTGATTTGACCTGTAAACCAGAAGCAGTGCTTGCGACGAACACATCTTCTATTTCAATCACTGAAATTGCCTCGGTGACAAATCGCCCAGATAAAGTCATAGGAATGCACTTTTTTAATCCTGTGCCAGTGATGAAACTTGTTGAGATAATCCGCGGTCATGACACATCCGATGAGACATTTAGAATTACAAAGGAACTTGCCGAAAAGCTCGGCAAAGTTACAGTTGAGGTAAAGGATTATCCTGGGTTCGTTTCAAATCGTATTTTGATGCCGATGATAAATGAAGCGATTTACTGCTTGATGGAGGGCGTTGCGTCAGCGGAAGATATTGACACAGTGATGAAACTTGGGATGAACCATCCGATGGGACCACTTGCGCTTGCTGATTTAATCGGACTTGATGTCTGTCTTTCAATTATGAATGTCTTATATGAGGGATTTGGAGACCCGAAGTATAGACCGTGCCCATTGTTGAAGAAAATGGTTGCAGCGGGTTATCTGGGTAGAAAATCAGGAAAGGGATTTTACGATTATACTCAACAACAAAATAATAAAACACAGCAATGAACTTCCAATTCACGGAGGAACAATTGATGATCAAAGAGACCGCGAGAAAATTCGCGGTTGAGGAACTTGCGCCAAAAGCGTCGGAGCGGGATGAAAAAGAGGAATTCCCGCATGAAGAGGTTAAAAAGCTCGCTGAACTTGGTTTTATGGGAATGATGGTTTCAGAAACATACGGAGGAGCTGGACTTGACACTATAAGTTATGTACTTGCGATGGAAGAGATATCAAAGGTTGACGCATCTGTTGGGGTTATAATGTCGGTTAATAATTCGCTCGTATGTTGGCCAATTGAAACTTATGGGACGGAAGAGCAAAAATTAAAATACCTTCCGCGACTTGCTCGGGGTGAATTGCTCGGAGCTTTTTGTCTTTCTGAACCAGAAGCCGGAAGCGATGCCTCAAATCAAAGAACAACAGCTGTAAGAGATGGCGATTTCTACATTTTGAACGGGACGAAAAATTTTATAACTAACGGCGTTTATGCTAATATACTCATCGTATTTGCACAAACGGATAAGGAGAAGGGCTCAAAGGGAATTTCGGCGTTCATAGTTGAGAAGGATTTTCCAGGAGTTATAGTTGCTAAAAAAGAGCGAAAGCTTGGAATAAGAAGTTCGGACACCGCGCAAATAGTTTTTGAGGACTGTAAAGTTCCTGCTGTTAATCGGCTTGGCGAAGAAGGGATGGGATTTAAAATAGCTATGACGACATTAAACGGCGGAAGGATAGGCATAGCTGCCCAAGCCCTTGGGATAGCTCAAGCATCGCTTGAAGCGTCAATTAAATATGCTAAAGAGAGGAAAACTTTCGGTAAGCTTTTGGCTGAGCATCAGGCGATACAGTTTAAAATTGCTGATATGGCTACGAAGATTGAAGCTGCTCGTTTGCTGACGCTTTTTGCAGCTTGGAAAAAAGACAGAGGTGAAAGATATGTGAAGGAGGCATCAATGGCGAAACTTTTCGCATCACAAGTTGCAGTTGAGGCATCGCTTGAAGCAGTGCAAATTTATGGAGGATATGGGTATATAAAGGATTTCCCAGTTGAAAGATACCTGAGGGATTCAAAAATAACAGAAATTTACGAGGGAACATCGGAGATTCAGAGGATAATAATTGCAAGGGAACTTCTTGAGATGAAAATTTAATTTTTTAAATGGCGCGCTTTTGCGCGCCTTGTAAAATTTTCTTAACCCGCTCAAAAATCATCATCGGAATTTCATCACGATTTTCAATTGTCAGTTTTATCAACTCCACATCTTGATGTGATTTTATTTTGTCAATGATTTCATCGCCTTTCTCTTTTATCGTTCCAACAAGAATTTTATCCGAATCAAGCAAGGAAAAAACCTTTCGGACAAATGTTTTTGAATAACATTCCATCTTCCCGATCTCATCAATTACTATCACCTCGGTGTCGGCATCAATTGAAGGAATCGCTATGTTTTCAATGTCTTTTATATTAACGCCATATTTCCCAACTTTATAGGGCGATTTTAGATTTATGTCGGCAAGAATTCCAATTTTACCATCAAGAGTTAAAATTTTAAAGCCTGTTCTTTTACCCAACTTATCCCTTATCTCCTCGGTTAAAAAACCAGACATTTTGAAGTTTTCTTTTGCGAGGTCTATGAATTTTTTTATCGCTGTCGTCTTCCCCGTCCCGGGTGGTGAAGTTATAAGGATTTTTTTCTTCATAAAGTGGTTCTGTTTTCAATTGCTCTTACTATCGTTGCGGTATCTGCATATTCAAGCGCTGTTCCTATGGGCAAACCACGAGCTATTCTTGACACCTTGACCCCAAATGGTTTTATCAAGTTTGCAACATACATAGATGTCGTTTCCCCTTCAACGCTTGGATTTAAAGCGATTATAACCTCGTTAACTCCACCAGCTGATATCCGTGAGATGAGTTCTTTTATCTTCAGATCTTCGGGACCAATCCCTTCAAGCGGGTTTATGACCCCACCAAGAACATGATAAACACCACTGTATTCATTTGTTTTTTCAATGGCAAGGACATCCATTGGCTCCTCAACTACACAGATGGTTGATTTATCCCTTTTAGGATTTGAACATATAGGACAAGGATCGGTTTCGGTTATGTTGAAACAAATTGAACAATACTTTATTTTCTCTTTTACATCAATTATCGCTTTTACAAGTTTTTCAACTTCTTCTTTTGGTTGTTTCAAAATGAACATTGCGATTCTTTGTGCTGTTTTACGCCCAATCCCAGGGAACTTTGTGAGTTCTTCAATCAAATTTTCTAAGCTTTCGGATGTGTAAAGCATATCTTGAAGGGGAGTTTATTTCAAGCTTTAAACCCGGGGAAGTTAAATGGAAGTCCGGGAATCCCGGGCAAAAGCCCACTTGTGACCTTTGCAATTTCTTCACTTATCATTTTATCCGCACTTTGAAGTGCTTTATTTACCGCAGCAATGAGAAGGTCCTCAAGCATTTCTATATCATCTGGATTAACAACTTCTCTTTCAATTTCAATTTTTACAACCTCTCTCTTGCCATTAACTGTTACCTTCACCATCCCACCGCCCACTTCTTCTGTGACAGTTTTATTTTCTAACTCCGCTTGAACCCTCTCAAGCTCCTCTTGAACCTTTTCAATTTGCTTAAAAATTGATTTTAAATCTGGTTTCATCGCTTTTTTCCTTGTTTTTATATAAATTAAGCACTAAATAATTTCAAAGCAAAAACGGAAAACTTTCGCCAGTTTTAAAATTTGCAAGTTAAAATTTAGTTGTTTAGATTGTTTTTAGAAAAAATTTTGTCAAGTGAAATGTATAACTACAGAAGACAAACAGAGGAAAGCGACAGAGCGGTAAACATAGTGGCGAATTTCTGGTTAAATTCCGAGCCGATATTTTTTGAAATTTTGCGAGGTAAGGTTGTTTTGCTTCTGTTTTTCAACTATGCAAGCCGCGAATGGGTTGAGCTCAGTAGATATCTAAAGGAATGGGAAAGAAGATATTTTGAAAAGGGACTTTTTATGTTTGGAGTTCATGTGCCAAAGTTTCCGTTTGAAACTAATGTTGAAAATATAAGTCGTGAAATAAAACGACTTGGGATAAATTTCCCGATCGCCGTTGACAATGATTGGATTAATTTAAGTAGATATAAAGTTCTTGAACTGCCTACAATTATTCTCATAAATCGCGATGGGTTGATCTCGTATTCGCACATCGGAACGAGGCGACTTTGGGAGGTTGAGTTCAATATTCAATCGCTCCTTATAAAAGCAGGATATCGTGGTGATTTCCCATTGCCGATTGGCTCAAGACATGAATTTGATGAATCGTTTTTTTACAAAGTTATACCTGAAATTTACGCTGGTTACTCTGGTGGCTCGCTCGGGAATCCTGAAGGTTTTGCTTCTGAATCAGTCATAAAATATGAAGACCCCGAGATTTACATCAACGGTAAATTTTATCTATCGGGCGAGTGGTATAACGGGAAACACTTTTTCAAGCATCAACCGGCTGAGGCATCGCTTGGAGTTATCATATTGCCTTACATTGGGACAAATGTTGGGATGGTCGCTGAATCAACAAATGGCGAAGAAATAAATTTAATCGTAACGCAAGATGGCGAACCGTTGAGTGATGAAAATCGTGGGGAGGATGTTTTTGTTGAGTGTGGTCAAAGTTATATTCGCATTTGTGAGCCGAGGTATTATGAAATAGTCAATAATTTTGACTACGGGGAGCACATTTTAAAATTGTTTGTCATATCCGAGGGCTTCGCAATTTATAAGTTTTCAATATCAGCATTTAGAACAAACCGTGAACCTGTGGGATATGGCGGATAGGATAAAAAAGTCAGAGATTAAAAACTTTTTGATTGAATTTTCTCGTAGAAATCAATTTAAACCTATGGTGGTTGAAAAAGGGGTTGGAAGGAAAAAAGAAAGGATTTTTGAGGATGTTTATTTTCTCGGGTTTCACTGTAGAATGGAGATAGGGAGTGGGGATAAAATTTATTTATTTAGGGCGACCAAAGATTATCAATATATTGGTGAGATTGTTTTTGAGATAGAAAATCCGAAGGGCATTTTATTTGATAAAGATGGTGAGATTGATAGCGTTACTATAACAGCAAGGGGGAGTAGGTTTATAGTTAAAGTTTTTGGTCGTCAAAATGAAGAGATGCGTCGCGAGACGATTGCAAAGGTTGCTTATTTTATATGGCAGAGGAAGGGCGGGATTGGAAGTCAAGAGCTTGAGAATTGGGCTGAAGCGGAAAGGATTGTTCAGGATTGGGAGAGGATTTTTACCGAGGGCTTTATTAGGGTTTAATTTGACATTGACAAATTAATTTATTATATTGAACCTAACTTTTTGCGCTCAGGAACAAGTGAAAATAGCGATAGCAACCACCCAAGTTGAATTGGTTCCTGGGCGTTTTAAGGGGTCGGTTGCTTGAGCAGTTAAACTTAAGGAGGTAGTAGTAAGATGTCACGCGGTAAGGTGAAATGGTTCAACAACAAGAAGGGCTACGGATTTATCGAGGCAGAGGATGGACGTGAGGTTTTCGTCCATTACTCCGAGATCAAATCCGATAAGCGCTTCAAAACCCTGGAAGAGGGTTCAGTTGTGGAATTTGAGATTGTTGATGGACCTAAAGGACCCAAAGCAGTTAATGTCGTTGTCGTGTGAGCCAGACATAACTGGATGAGGTGAGAATATTAACCCCAATTGTTCTGTTCTTTTGAACAGTCAATTGGGGTTTTTTAGTTTTAACTTAAATAAAAAGTGGGAGTTTAAAAGATGAAATTCACAAAGAGGGATGCTGAAAGGGTTGGGGAAGTTTTAAAGGTGAAACCGAAATTACAAAAAAATTCCTTCCTTTTCAATGTCGGCAAAACTTCACTTGAAATTTTTCCGAAGATAAAAATAGGGAAAAAAAGTGGGACATTGGTTTCTGTTTATACGCCTTATTCACACCTTCAACTGCATTTTTGCACCGGATATGTCGCAAGTGATTTACTTGGTGAGGTCACTTTCATAAGCGAACATGACGGCAGAGTATCTGGGCTTATAATTGAAGTAAATGGTGCTTGTTCTTTTTATGCGAATCTTGAAAAGGAAATTTTATCTGGCGACTTCACTAAACTTGAACCTCAAGTTATGATTCCCGGAATAGCACTTTCGCTGGGCGAACTTTTAATTGAAAAGAAGATAAGGAAATAATTTTGATGGAAATCAACATAATTAACGAGCAAAAGAAAATTAAATTGCCGATTCAAAAACTTAGAAAGTTGATAAAACAAGTCGTTAGCGAAGAATCCCTTGGATTTACTCAGATTAATTTTATTTATGTCAGCGATGATTTTATACAGCGTATAAACAAGCAGTTTCTAAATCACGATCATCCGACGGATGTCCTTGCGTTTGATCTATCCGATGAAATTGAAACTTTGGATAAAATCGCTGAAATTTACATAAGCTTAGATAGAGCTTTTGAGCAGGCAAAGAGCTACAAAGTTAGTTTTGAAAACGAAGTTGCTCGGCTTACAACACATGGGCTTTTACATCTTGCTGGATATAAAGATGATACAAGGAGTGCAAAGATAAACATGAGAAGGCGGGAAAATTATTATTTGAGAAAATTCGGATTTTGATCTATCTCTTTTTTATTTTGTCGGGGACAATCCATGCGTATTTGAATCCCCTCTCAATAAAAAAATTACGCAATGAGCTTGCCTCTTGTAGATGTTCAAAATCCCCAACTCTAACTTTATAATTTGGCGGTTCATAAACGATATAAACTTGTGCCTGAATCCCAGCGGAAGATAAAATCGATTGGATATAATTTTTAACCGAATTTGCACTGTCAAGTTGATCTGTGACAAAAATTTGAACCCTATATCCTGATGTTAACTCCCCCGTTTCATCTGTAAGAAATTTTTTCGGTAAGACAAGCTCTTTGATGTCATATATCTGCGGATTAAACTGTTTCTCATAGTAGTAAAGTGAATCTTTGTTCTGCGAATATAGAGGGGCTACCAAGATTAATAGAGCAAGAACTTTTTTCATTTACTTGATATTTTCTTTGATTTCAAAGGCATCGGTGAATTCAGATTTTATCTCGTTAAGCATCTCAGTATCACCTTTTCTCAAAAGGGCAAAGACCTTAAATATATCATCTGTTTTTTTCACTTCAACCCTGATTTTGAATTTTTTCTCAACATACTCTTTTATTCTAAACGCATTTTCATAGTTTGAATAGACGCCGATTTGAAGTTTTACCAGTGACTCACTGGTATCAGCTTCGGTTTGCTGTTTTACATTTAAAGTTTTCTGCGAGGTTACAAATGCATCTGTGAAATTTTGAAGAACTATTTGGAGAGTTTTATTCGCTTCAGTTGAATCAGCGAAGCCATCTGTTAGAACTTTATAAAATCCAGATGTTGAGTCAAAAAAGATGTATGCATTATATGTTGGATAAAGCGATTTAAATTTCTTTAGTTGCTCAAAAGCTGAACTTTCTGTTATGAAAGCGCCGACTTGGATGAAATGGGTTTCGCTCTCTGAAATTTCAGGCGGTTTTGGTTTCTTTATTTCTGGTTCTAACTTTATGGGTTCAGTTTTAACTTGCTCTGGTTTCTCTTCTTTCGGCTTTGGAGTTTCTGGTTTTACTTCGGGGGTTGTCTCTTTCGGTTTTTCAGCTACGCTTTGAAATGGAATTGCCATTATCGGAAGCACAATCGGGGCAAGTATGACTTGTTGGGGCTGAGCTTGCTTTGAGCGTTTCGGTATGATGACGGTGTCGGTCTCAGTTTCATAAATTAAATCGTCAAATAGTTTTTGTGGCTTGTTTAAAATTAAAATCGTGTCTTGTTTTTCTCCTGGTCGTTCATTTTCTGGTCTGATTTCAACTTTGCTCCCAGCACAAGATATAAAGTAAAGAGATAGAAGCAGAGGCAAAAAATTTTTCATTTAACAAACCAATTTTTGATATGTTGATCAATACGTTGAACGTTCTTCATCCTTCGCTCCAGTTATAATTTTAACACTTGCGCTTGCCCCGATTCTATCCGCACCGCTTCTTATCATTTGAAGTGCTTCTTCATAACTTCTAATCCCACCGCTTGCTTTAACTCCCATTGCGGTTCCGACAACCCTTCTCATCAAGGCGACATCCCCAGCTGTTGCACCACCTTTGCTAAACCCAGTTGATGTTTTGACGAAGTCGGCGTTCGCCCTTTTTGCAAGGAGACACGCCTTGACTTTTTCTTCATCGGTCAAAAGCGCGGTTTCCAAAATCACCTTGACCAGGACATTATTTCTGTGAGCGACATTTACAACAGCTCTGATATCTTGCTCAACATATTCATAATAACCACCTTTGAGCATTCCTATGTTCATCACCATATCAACCTCTTCTGCGCCATCTTCAATTGCTTTCTCCGTTTCAAAAACCTTTGTCTCGGTTCTATTTGCACCAAGAGGAAACCCAATAACGGTGCATACCTTCACTTTTCTACCTTTTAAAATTTCTGAAGCAAGACGTACATAGCATGGATTTACACATACACTTGCAAATTGATATTGTATCGCCTCAAGACATAATTTTTCAATGTCTTTTGGAGTTGCTTCAGGTTTTAAGAGAGTGTGATCAATCATTCTTGCTATATTTCCATCAATTTGTCCTTGTTCTGTGACTCCAAGTGTTGCGCTTATCCTTTCGGCACCATTTGAAATTATATTTTCTACCGCTTCTTTTTTATGCACAACGCAGTAACCACACCCTGCACATGGTTCCCTCGGATCACATACACCCCCAGGAATCTCAGTCCCCGGATGTGCTTTCTTAACCTCAAGTAAAAGCTCTTCAATTATTCTCTCAAGATAATCCCTGTCCATACGAATTTGATTTGTTTTTTCAAAGTTATGAAAACGAACTTAATTATTCAACAAGATAAGCGTAATTTTGACGCAACTTTTCAATTGTCAATTTGAAGTTCTCGTATTTCTGTCTTTCCTTTTCAACAATTTCCTTTGGTGCCCTTGAGATGAAGTTTTCATCGTTTAATTTTCTCTCAACATCGGCAAGCATTGATTCGTATCTTTGTATTTCTTTTTCAAGGCGCTTCCTTTCAGCTTCAAAATCAATCAATCCTTCAAGCGGTATGTAAATTTCGGTTCCATGAACTACAGCACTTGCTGAAAATTTCGGTCTTTTTAATTTTGAGCCAATTTTTACATTTTCAACTTTTGCCAATCGCTTTAAGTAAGGTAAAAAGTCATTCAGAAGTTCTTGTTTGTTCTCATCCTCAATGGAGATGATGACATCGCAATACCTTGAATGCGGGACATTCATCTCGGCACGAATCGCCCTTATTGAAGTTATCAAGTCTTGAACGAATTCCATATTTTGTGTCATTCGTTCATCAATCCATTTTTCGTCTGGCTCAGGGAAGGGTTGAATCATTATGCTGTCGCCTTCGTCTCTTTTGCGGAGTTTTTGCCATATTTCTTCTGTTATAAACGGCATGAAAGGATGAAGCAATTTTAACGCTTCCTCAAAGATGTAGACGGTGCGAGATAAAACAGCAATTTTTTCATCTTCTGATTTCGGCGAGTAGATTCTATCTTTTACAATTTCAAGATACCAATCACAAAAGTCATGCCATAGGAAATCGTAAATTGTTCTGGTTGCGTCATTTATCCTGTATGTTTCAAGGGCACGGTTTAATTCAATTATCGTTTTGTTTAATCTGCTTAAAATCCATTTATCAGTGAGGTCAAGTTTTTCAAATTTTAATTCATCTTTTATTTCAACATTTTTCAAATTCATCAAGATAAATCTTCCGGCGTTCCAAATTTTGTTGGCGAAGTTTCTTCCAATTTCGCATTTTTTTGTTGAGAAAAGTATATCTTGACCAAGCGGTGCAAGGTATACAATTGTGAACCTGAGGGCATCCGCCCCATATTCTTTTATCACATCAAGGGGGTCGGGTGAATTTCCAAGCGATTTTGACATCTTTCTGCCAAATTCATCCCTGATTATGCTTGTGAAATAAACTTCTTTAAATGGGATTTCACCCATAAATTCAAGCCCAGCCATTATCATACGAGCAACCCAGAAGAAAATTATATCAGGACCTGTAACAAGTAAATCGGTCGGGTAAAAATACCTTAAATCGGGGTTATCTTTTGGCCAGTCAAGCGTTGAAAATGGCCATAGCCAAGAGCTGAACCAAGTATCAAGAACATCTTCATCCTGACGAATTCTTGTGCTTTTACATTTCTTGCAAGCTTTTGGTTCTTCCCTTTCAACCATTATTTCATCACAATCATCACAGTAATAAACGGGTATCCTATGTCCCCACCAAATTTGTCTTGATATACACCAATCTCTGACATTTCTCATCCAATGCTCATAAACCTTGACCCATCTTTCTGGATAAAATTTTATCTTCCCATCAAGAACGACCTGGAGTGCCTTTTCAGCAAGTGGTTTCATCTTTACAAACCATTGATCAGATAGATATGGCTCTATCACTGTATCACATCTATAGCATCTCCCAACCGCATGATTGTAATCCTCAACCTTAAAAAGATAACCATTTGTTTCAAGGTCTTTAACAACTTCTTTTCTTGCTTCAAACCTGTCAAGTCCTCTGTATTTTTCCGGGGCATTTTCATTGATTTTTGCGTATGTATCCATTATGATTACAAATTCAAGATTGTGCTTGGTTGCGAGGAGATAATCGTTGGGGTCATGGGCTGGGGTGACTTTAACGGCGCCAGTGCCAAATTCCATATCAACAATTTCATCCGAAATGATGGGTAACCTTCTACCAACAAGTGGGAGGATTGCGAATTTACCGATCAAATGTTTATATCTTTCATCTTTTGGATTTACAGCGACAGCGGTATCACCAAGCATCGTTTCAGGTCGGGTCGTTGCAACTGTGATAAATTCGTTTGAATTTTCAATCGGGTACTTTATATACCAAAGTTTTCCATTTTGTTCTTTGTGTTCAACTTCATCATCGGCAAGCGCTGTGTGACATCTGGGACACCAGTTGACGATGTATTTACCACGATAAATCAGCCCTTTTTCATATAATCGGATGAACACCTCTTTAACGGCGTTTGAAAGACCTTCATCCATTGTGAATCTTTCCCTTTTCCAGTCGCAAGAGACACCCAGCTTTTTAAGTTGTTTTATTATCGTGTTTCCGTATTCTTCTTTCCATTTCCATACCCTTTCCAAGAACTTTTCTCTTCCAAGGTCCTCTCTGCGTAGACCCTCTTTTGCGAGCGCTTTTTCAACCACATTTTGTGTCGCTATTCCAGCGTGGTCAGTCCCTGGGATCCAACATGCTTCATAACCTTGCATCCTCTTCCAGCGGATGTAAATGTCTTGAATCGTGTTATTCAAAACATGTCCAAGGGTTAACATCCCGGTTATATTTGGCGGGGGCATGACTATTGTGTATGGCTTTTTCTCTGGGTTGACCTTCGCGTAAAAGTAACCGTTCTTTAACCAATACTCATACCATTTGTCTTCAACCTCGTGTGGGTTATATGCCTTTGCTAACTCCTCCATCTATGTGATTGATTTTGTTTTTAAATTTTATTTCTATCTTGACAGAATCAAACTCAGCGCTGTCGTCAATTTTAAAATGTCGTTATTTGCTTTTTTAAGCCGAGATGCGAGGGCACTTGCGATATTTTTAAATAAAAGGTATCCTATCTCAGCATCGCTTTCAGCAAGATTTAATATATCCGATTTTTTCAAAACGGCAAATAAACATTTAGTCGTAGTTATAACAGTTGCTGTCCTTTCAGCTTTATCGTCAAATAAAACCATTTCTCCAAAAAATGGGAAACCATCTGCGGAAAGCTTCGTCAAAGATTTCTCTTTTTGCTCCAATCCGGGTAAATTCAAAACCAGCGACTTTGAAACTTCCACCTCGCCATTTAACAATATGTAAATTTCCTTTCCTTTTTCTCCCTCGCGTATAACAACCGCATTCTCCGGAAATTCCTGAATCTGAATTATCCTTTTGAGATTTTTAAGATGTTCTTCTTTAATTCCGCTGAAAATCGGTATTTTCTTCAGGACTTCATCCGATATCTCCATAATCATTACGCTATATTTCCAATTACAATTGCCTCGTCCTTTTCGTTTATAACATAGTTGAGCGATGGATTTAAGTTCAATCTCACTTGCGGTGACTTAACATTTAAACCAGCTTCCTTTAACTTTCTTTCAATAAAAGCATCAATTTCAGTGTAGTCGTGCGAAAGTATATTTTCAAGAGTTATGGTCTCCTTCTCAACTATGAAACCAAGGAGGAGATAATTTTTTTCAATTTTGAAGTAGTTGAAAAGCTCTAAAAATGTCCTGCCGATGAATTTCTCCGGTATTTTAAGGCGAAGTATCTTCATTGTTGAACTCTCACTCAAAAGCGAGGATAAAACCTGAATTACACCTGGGTAAATCAACTGATTCGCTATGATGGACGGGAGATATTCGTTTGTCACAATTATTTCGTCGGCATTTGCCTTTTTCAAATTGTTTGTGTTTTCACGATCAATTATGTGGGCGTAAACTTTTACATTTGGGTTAATTGATTTGACATTTAGCGTCGCTATCAATGTTTTTTCATCAGATGGAACAGGTGAGAGCGTCTCATCAGGTAGAATTACAACTATCCTCGCTTGTTTGATATTGGCTCTTTCAAGTATTGATTCCTGAGTGAAGTCACCTCGGACGAATTTTATCTCTATGTTTTTATATGTGTTCACAAGCGTTTCAATTCTCTCGGCTGGAAGATTGTTGAGAAGAACTATTTTTATGTTTCTTTTCTCACCGAGTTGGTTCAAGGCTTTTATCAACCTTTCTGTATCTTTATTCCAACCGCAAATTATTATGTGATTTGTCATTTCCACTTTTTCAAGACCTTCCCTTTCTTTTATCTTTTTTGCAACGAGGATTGAGGAGACAGTTGCAGTGAACATTGAAACAAGGGTTACACCTGTGAACATGACTAAAAAGGCGATGATTTTACCAAGTGTTGTCTCTGGAATTTTATCGCCGTAGCCAACCGTCGTGATCGTTACGATTGCCCACCATAATCCATCAAAGACGCTTGAGAATTGATGATTTTGAGAATTTTCCACGAGATAAATTGAAAGTGAAGCGATAAATAAAACGAGTAAAATTAAAAAAGCAACCCTTAAAAGTCCATGATTCCAGATTATTTTTAAAATCTGCACCAATGGAGAAAATCAGCCGTTTTGTTTATTCAAAATTAATGACTTTGTTTAAAAGTTTCAAGTTTTAATCAGGCGAATCTTATTGCCTCAGCAGGTTGAATTCGTGAGGCAATCATTGACGGGATTAAACTTGCAAAAAAACATAGAGTTAGGGTAGCTATTGAGACGAGGGCAAAATTCCACAGCTCAAGTAAAATCGGCACCGAATTCATAAAATAGATGTCTTCGGGGAGGGAAAGAGGTTTGTAATTTAATTGAATTAAACAAAGGATGTAGGCAAGAATATTTCCCAAAATTGTGCCAATTATACCGATGAACATGCCCTGGTAGATGAAAATTTTCATTATGCTTTTTGAATCAGCCCCCATTGATTTCAATATGCCAATTTCTTTTGTCTTTTCAATAACCATCATCAAGAGCGTTCCAATTATGTTGAAAACAGCGACAATTATTATCAAACCGAGGACTATTGGAACTGGCTTTTTCTGTAGCTCAAGCCATGCGAAAAGGTTTCTATACATTTGATACATAGTCCTTGCGTAATAAGGATAGCCAAGAACATCCTGAATTAAAACGGCAGTTTGATCAATCAAATCAATATTTTCAAGCATAACATCAAAGCCACTCACTTTATTTCCAAGATCAAGCAGATATTGTGCGTGCTCAAGCCGAACATAAACGAATATATCGTCATACTCAGCCATTCCTGTTTCGTAAATTCCAGCGACTTTAAATTGTTCAATTTTTGGTGTTAAAGAATATGGATTGTTTGGATCAATAGCTACGATTACGACTTTATCCCCGAGTTCAACTCCAATTTTATTTGCGAGTTTTTTGCCTATTATAATTTTTGCATTTCCATCGCTTTCGTCAAAATCATATTTTCCGTCAATTATGCTTCTTTTAATTATTGAAAAGTCATATTCTGGAAGTATTCCCTTCAAATAAACGCCTTCTATCGCATAGTTTGATCTTATCATCGCTTCTCTTCCTGCAAATGGGGAAACTGATTTAACATTTGGAATTTTTTTCAGCTTCTCAAGGCTTATCCAATCATCTTTTTGATGGTATCTTACATCAAATTTTGATATTTGGATGTGCGATGTGAAGCCGATGACTTTTTCTTTCAGTTCTTTTTCAAAGCCGTTTGAGATTGAGAGGGCGATGATAAGAGATGATGTCCCGAGCATTATTCCAATTATTGCGATCAAAGTTATAAATGAGATAAACCCGGTGAATCGGGTTGATTTTATATATCTTTTTGCTATGAAAATTTCAAAGGGCATTGAACGGGTTTTTTGTGAAAATTTAAGTTGAAGCATTTACAAATACAATTTTGATTTTTGCGATGCAGTTTTTATATTTATAACGGAAAAAGGCGACGTACCCAAGTGGCTAAGGGGGCGGTCTGCAAAACCGCTATTCCTGGGTTCGAATCCCAGCGTCGCCTCAAAATTTTTTAAAAAAATTAAAAGAATGCGATGGCGAACATTTGCGCAATTTGTGGCAAAAAACCAATTACAGGACATAGGATAAGCCACGCTCACAACCTTTCAAAAAGGAGATGGTTGCCAAATCTGCAAAAAGTCAGAGCCGTGATTAACGGCGAGGTTAAAAGGATAAAAGTTTGCACGACCTGCTTAAAACTTGGTCGTGTTCAAAAACCAGCTTGATTTAACGCCGACCTTACGGTCGGCTTTTTTATTATTATGTGGGTTGAGATAACCATACTTTTGCTTGTAACAATCGGGTTTTATATCTCGCTTTATTTTACGCTTGTTTATTTCGGTTTTATAAACCCTCAGAGATTTCCCATACCTGATATTTGCAAGTTATCTGAAAATACCTGTCAGAAAATTATTTACACAAGGTATGCACACTTACTCGGGTTGCCAAATTTTATCTATGGCATTTTCTACTATGTGGCTTCGTTCATTCTTGTTATTTCAGACCCAAATGGTTATATTAAAATTGCGTTTATCCTAATCGCTTGGTTTGTCGTTTGCTTTGGAGTTTATTTAATTTATGTGTTGATCAGGGTTCTCAAAGTTAATTGTGTCCTTTGTTTCATAAGTCATGGTTTGAATTTTTTACTTGCAATTTCATTCACAATAAGGGAGTTTTTACAATGAAAAAAGTTGGCTTAATTTACCACGAAGATTATTTAAAGCATGATACTGGCTCGGGTCATCCAGAAAGAAAAGAAAGGTTAATTGCAATAGTTGAACATTTAAAGAAATCGGACATCAAGGATAGGATAGATTGGTTTTCACCGAGTATAAGAAGTGATGTTGAGAGATGGATTTTGAAGGTTCATTCGCCAAGGCATTTTGAGTTTGTCAAAAGCAGTATTCTTGCGGGGGTTAGATTACTTGATTTCGGTGATACTTATGTAAGTAAAGATTCTTTTGATGTTGCTTTGCTTGCTGTTTCTGGAGTGATTGATGGTGTTGATAAAATTTTTTCAACCGGGTTTGATAAAGTTTTCTGTGCAATAAGACCGCCTGGGCATCACGCTGAAAGTGACAAGGTTATGGGTTTTTGTCTATTTAACAATGTAGCAATTGCAGCAAGATATGCCCAGGAAGTTTATAAGGTTGGGAAAGTAGCAATAATTGATTGGGATGTGCATCATGGCAACGGGACTCAAGAAATTTTTTACGATGATCCGACTGTTTTTTATATCAGTTTGCATCAATATCCATTTTATCCAGGAACGGGTTCAAGCGATGAAAAAGGAACGGGAAAAGGTTATGGCTTCACTTTGAACTTCCCTATGCCAGCTGGTTCAGATGATGAAGATTATCTAAAAGTTTTCGGCGAGGAAATTGTGCCAGCACTTGAAAAATTTCAGCCGGAGTTTATAATTATTTCAGCTGGATTTGATGCGCATCGCGATGACCCACTTGCTGGGATGAATTTAACTGAGGAGGCGTTTCATAAGATGACAGAGTTGACAAGTGAGATTGCGAGAAAGTTTTCAGATTCAAAGATTCTCTCTGTTCTTGAAGGTGGTTATAACCTTAAAGCACTTGCTTTGTCCGTTGAATCCCACTTGAAAGGGCTTCTTGAAATGTGATTTCAAGCACACTTTATTGTTTCACTTTTTCATTAAATTGAGGTAGAAAAACAAAACAAATTTAGGTAAAGAAATGAAAAGAAAAATTTTGCTCCTATTTGGTATCCCATTTTTTATTTTTTTAAGCGGTTGTTTTGAAAAACCATCCGAGCCAGTTTTACCAACTTGGGATGTTGATTTGACCGTTCCAATACTTGACAAGACATTCACGCTAAAAGAGCTCATTGAAAAAGATACAACATATTTTAAAGTTGGCGCTGGAAATCAAATTTATTATTCAACATCTGAAAACCTTGACGCTACCAAAATTGGGGATAATTTAAAGATATCGGATATTTCAACTTCCGCCTCAACTGAACTTGGAAATTTTGAGATAAAAAATCCGGGAACAATAAGCGCCAGCATAAAGGCGTATGATATTTTCCCAAGTTTATCCTCAAATCTGCCACCTGGAGATTACATAATTCCATCAAACGCTCCGGGTCAGACAGTTACAACGAATTTCACCGCCTTTGATAATTTTCAGTGGGTTACTTTTGATGGCGGGGTTATCAAGGTGACTGTAAATAACGGTTTGCCTGTGCCATTGCAATTTCCAAATGGGCTTGCAATTTATAATAGTAACGATTTGACAACGCCGATTTTGACATTGTTTGAAAATGCTACCATAAATGCAAATTCCGAACTTACTGCAACAGCTGACCTTGCTGGTAAAACTTTGCTAGCAAATTTATCGCTTAAGGTTACT
Organism: Candidatus Thermokryptus mobilis; assembly: GCF_900070205.1. Classification (NCBI taxonomy): domain Bacteria; kingdom Pseudomonadati; phylum Candidatus Kryptoniota; genus Candidatus Thermokryptus; species Candidatus Thermokryptus mobilis. The sequence continues at coordinate 120,347 of NZ_FAOO01000003.1, forward strand.
GTGCTTTCCCCAGGTAGCGAGGGACAACAGGTTTATCTTGATGTGAATCAAATGTTTGTCAATGTTTCTGCCTCGCTTGAAAATTTGAGCATCGCATCGGCAGAGGCGAGAATCCCACAGCAGACAGAACCAGTTGTAATCTCAGATAGCTTTGTGCTTGAACCAAATGAACCGCAACCCGATTTGATCAATGAAGTTCTCTTCAAGAGTGGTTCAATGGAAATTAAAATAACCAACAACATTGACCTTGGGCTTAACGGTTCTATAACTTTGTATAATTTTGTCAATAGGTCAAATAATAACCCTCTTCAAATATCGCTTGACATCGGGCGAAAGAATTCGGCTTTTATTAATCTTGATCTTAAGGATTATAAACTTGTTGGGAACTTGACGAACAAGGTTGATTATAAGGTTGAAGTTAGAACGGAGGACACTGGGGATGAATTTAGAACAATAAATAAGAATGACGGACTTAGTGCTGAGATAAATTTGAAAGATATTGTGATAGAGTCAATTTCAGGAAAAGCCAAACCTAGGGAGATAAGCTTTGAGGAACAAAAAATTGATTTAACGGGCTTGAAGGATTACAGAGAGAAATTTAGAGGAAGTTTGAAGTTTGATGATATTCAAGTTGAGATAAACTTATTTAAGACGGCGCAATTCACATTTGATTTGAATTTGAAAATAAAAGGTGTAAACACAAAGACCGGTAAGGTTGACTCAATTGAAATTCCTTCGGATCAAAGAAGATTTGAAGGTTCAAGCCATAGGATAGTTTTGAATAAGAATAACAGCAATATAGTTGATTTTATAAATTCGTTCGCAAGCGAGGAGCTTCCTGAATATCTTATAGTCAGCGGAAATGTTTTTCTGAACCCGAATTACGAGCTTGGTAAGGTATCATCTTCAGATTCAGTATATGGTTCTGTTTCGGTGAGTTTCCCAGCAAGTATTGGGATTTCAAACGCGGTGTTTGAAGATACGGCTGAAGTTAGGGAGCTTTCCGAGGATACGAAAAAGGAGATTGACAAGACAAATTATGGGGAATTGTTCGTTGAAGTTGAAAACGGGCTTGGTGTTGAAGTCAAGTTTAGAGCAAAGATACTTGGAGCTGTCATGGACTCACTTCTTTCCATTCCGAAGAGTGATGATTTCACTATTAGCCCAGCACCTGTTGGGAGTGATGGATTTTCAACTGGAACCACGAAATATATAAATGTGATTGAACTTAACCGTGATGAGATTCAAAAGTTTAAGGATATGAAATTTGTCCGCTCATTTATATATCAATTGCCACAGCAAATAGCGGTGAGATTGTTAAGTTTAGAACGACAGATTCAATAAAGGTTAAAATTTACGGTAGGGTAAATTACAGAGTTGAAATTTCAAACAAATAAAAAGGGAAACAAGCAATGAGGTTTAAAGCGCTCATTTTAGCGATGCTTTTGATCTTTTCTTTTGCTTTTGGCGGGGATGATAAATCAAATGTTCGCGGTCTCGGGATGGCTGGGGCTACGACTGTAACAAGTAGGACAATAGATGCAATAGGTATAAATCCAGCGCTTCTTGCTTATATGGGAATTTCGGGCACGGCGGAATTCACCGGGCGTGTGATTGATTCCGATACTAAACAACCCATCCCAGGTGCTTTGATAAGCGTTAGAAACTTGAATTTGAGCACGCGTGCGAATTTTAGTGGTGAATTTTCAATCAAAAATATCCCATCAGGAACTTATACAGTTGTGGTTAGTCAGAAGGGATACGAGACATTGATCATAACTGATTTTAAAGTGAGGGGGTCTTCTTCAATTAAGGGGACTATTCAGTTAACAAGGAAAGAGACAAGGGAGGAGCGAGCTGTTAATTTCAGGAGCATTGGATTTGAAGTTAAAGAATATAAACCGCTTATCTACAATGATAACAGCAGTTTTACTTTAAGCTTATTGCCACAGATTGGCGTTGGCGTTGGAATGAATTTCTTGAGCTATAAGCTTTACCTTGATTATTTCACCGGTGTTGATAGTGCAGGCGAAAAAGTCGGAAGATATTTGAGCGATGAGGATAAGCAAAAGATTCTTGATTCATTTTTAGAAAATCCCGGGACCTTAATGACACAAATGGATGTTAAGGTTTTGAGTTTAGCATTTCGTATAAAAAGTGTCGGCTTTGGGCTTGGTGTAAGGGAGAGAGGGATCGCTAAGTTTCTTGTCCCGAAGGAATTTTTGGAGTTCCCGCTTTACGGAAATAAACCGGGATCGGTTTATTCTTTTAATTTTGGAATCAATGGTGCTTGGATAAGGGAGTATTCTGTTTCATTTGGGACTAAGCTTCCGATTAATTTGGTTGCGGTTGAAAATATAAATATTGGCGCTGGTGTTAAGTTTATTCAGGGTTTTGGTTATATCGGGACGGATAAACTTAATTTGACTATTGAGACGGGTGATTCATCTCGTGCCTATGAAATTACTGCTAAGATGGATGGATTAATAAAAAGGGCAGGCGTTGACTTTCTCGGTGGGGATAAGGATGCGAAATTTACTCCCTTCCCAACGCCGGCTGGAACTGGGCTTGGTTTTGATATAGGAGCAAGTGCCGAAGTTTTGGGACTTTTTGCTGTGGGTGTAAGTATAACAGACATTGGCTCTGTGAAATGGACGAGAAATGCAATAATTACTTCTGGTGACACAGTTTTCAAGTTCTCTGGATATACGACACAGGAAAAGCTTGATAGCTTAAAACAAAGTTTTGAGGATTACGTTAATAGGAAGAGATACGAAGGTTTTACAGCAGGTCTTCCAACGGCTATAAGGTTTGGGGTTGCAACCGATTTGAAAACTTTGTTTCCGCCTTTCCCTGGGAGAATGTTAGTTTCAGCTGATTATTACCAACCAATAGGGAACGAGCAAATTTCCGTCAATAAAGCAAAGTTAGGGCTTGGGATTGAATGGCGTTTGATAGGATTTTTACCTTTAAGGGCTGGTGTATCAATTGGTGGGATTGAGGGATTTGCACTTTCGGCTGGGACTGGAATAAATTTGCCTTTTATGGAGCTAAATATAGCAACCGGGCATTTAAACGAGGTATTGAAAGGTGGAGATTTTAGATTTTTCTCCCTTGCAACTGAGTTGAGGTTGAAATTTTAAAAAGGAAATTCTTCTTTTGATTTGGTGAGGCGAGCCATTCGGCTCGCCTTTTTTGTTCCTTTTGGCTTGATTTTAAGATTTAAAGTTCGTATTTTTTAGTAAGTTAAACCTCAAAAAGGGAATCTTTTGTTAAAAAAGCAAATGAGTAAACAAGGCGCTGAAAGGGAGGGAGTAGTAGAGCAGGAGTTAGAAATTATAGAGGAAGCGGTTTTAACTTTAAGGGAAACTGGGAAAAAAGCTCCAGAGATAAAAGGGATTCCGACGGGGATTGAAGGTCTGGATGATTTGTTTTTTACAACCGTTTTTGAAAATGGAAAAGCAAAATTAATCCCACTTGGTGGGATACCGCAATATTCCGTTTTTAACATAACTGGGATATCCGATACGGGGAAGAGTTTAATGGCTGAACAATTCGCTATAAAACAAGCTTCGCTTGGTAATTCGGTTGCTTTTATAACAGTGGAATCGCCAGCGCATTTCGTTGCGAGTTCAATGAAGATGAGGGCTTTAGCTATGGGTGTTGATGAAAAAAGTGTTGATGAGAATATCGTTTTTATTGATGCTGCTTCTTTTAATAAGTTGAGGGAAGATATACCGACTTTGCTTAACACTCTTGCATATGCGATAAAGAAATACAAGATCAAATTTACTGTCATTGATTCAGTTACAGGGCTTTATGAGGCGAAGGAGATGATAGCAAGGGTTATTGTAAGGCAACTTTTTAATTTTATGAAGAAGTGGTATCAAACAGCTATTTTCGTTTCTCAGAAGAGGTCGGGTCAGGAGGAACTTTCAGCTGAAGCAGCTGGTGGGTTTGCAATTCCTCATATTGTTGATGGGACAATTGTTTTGTCAAAAGTTTTGATAAATAGTCAGTATACCGAGAAAATTTACAAGCGACCGATAGGTGAGATAGTTCGGCTTTTTAGGATTGACGGTTGCAGAATGTCTGGTCATAGCACCGATACATATCTTCTTGAGATAAGTGAAAGTGGTCTTGTAAAAATCGGGCCATCTTTAAAGGAAATAGCAAACAAAAAGTGAGGATATTTAAAAATGCCGATCATAAAAGAGGAAGAGGTTATCCAGTTAGAAGAGCAGGTTGACGAACTTGTTTTGAAAGTTTTTTTGAAAGCACTTGACATAGTTGGGGGTCCGAGAAAATTAATTTTATACAGGCATTTAACTTGGGTTCCGAGTTTGATTGAGGCTTGCTATGCAGTTGTGTTGAAGGAAAAATTTTTCAAGACGGAATCAGAAATAGCTAGTATCCTTGGTTTGACAAAGCAAACTGTTAGAAATATATTGACGGCGAAGACGGAGGGAATAAGGGAAAATATTGAAACTGAACTTAAGAAGAAGACGATAAAAACGCATGTAGCTGGTGCTCTTGCAAAATTGGCTTTTAAAGAGATAAATCAAAGTGCTTAGTTTTATGGATAAGACAGAATTGAGAGTTCTTTTAGTTGAGGATGATTCAAGCATTGCTGGTCTAATCAAGTATTACATGAAAAGTTACAGGGGTTATTTTTTTAACATTGACTGGGTTGATTCAGCTGAAAAGGGAATAGAAAAGTTGTCAAATGCTGGTGATTATGACATTGTGATACTTGATTATTATCTCCCAGGGCTAAATGGGGTTGAGGCGCTTAAAATTCTGAAGGCGCGCGGGGTAAATATACCAGTTGTGTTCTTGACAGGGGCAAAGGAAAATGAAATCGCTTCAGAGGTTTTAAAACTTGGTGCAGTTGATTATTATGTGAAGGAAGATATAATCGGACCGATACTGCCAGTTTTGATCGTTAATATCGTTGAAAGGGAAAATTTAAAAAAGGAAATTGAGAAAGACAGAGATGAAAGTTCCCAAAGGATTGAAGCAATTCAAGAGCTGGTTATCACAGTTTCCCATGAGATAAACAACCCGCTTGCAGCTATAAAACTTGCTGCGAACATCTTGCTCAAAAAAGAACTTCCGGTGGATATAAAGACATACATCAAGATAATAAAAGAAAATGTTGACAGGATTGAGCATACGATTTTGAAGTTAAGGGAACTTAGAAGCGAGCAAATCGTCCCATATGTTGGAAGGTTGCGAATGTTTGATTTATCTTCTGGAGGTGAAAAAAAGGAAGGTGGATAAATGCCTGATGGGAGCATTAAACCGAAAATACTCGTTGTAGATGATGAGGAATACCTATGTGAGCTTTTAAAGGAAGAGCTTCTTTCTACGAAAATGTTTGAAGTTGATATAGCAAATGATGGAGCTCAGGCGATAAATAAAATTCAAAGTGGGCTCTATGACCTTGTCTTGCTTGATATAAAAATGCCGAGGATTTCGGGGATTGAAGTTTTAAAGTTCATAAAAGAATTTTCACCGGATACTGAAGTTATTATGATAACGGCCCATGGAGATATAAAGCTTGCGGTTGAGACGATAAAGCTTGGTGCCTTTGATTTTATAACGAAGCCATATAATTTTGATGAGCTTCTTGTTTCAATTCAAAATGCGCTTGAGCGAAGGAATTTGAAACTTCAAAACAGGTTGATGAAAAAAGAGATTTCGCGCCTCATCCACGATGATGAAGTTGTGGGGCAAAGCAAAATTTTTAAAGATGTGCTTGACATTGTCGCTAAAGTTGCCGGGACTGATGCAACTGTTTTGATTTATGGTGAGAGCGGAACCGGGAAAGAAGTCATAGCACGCCTTATCCATAAAAATAGCCCAAGGCGTGATAAACCATTCGTTGCGATAAATTGTGCTGCGATTCCTGACACTTTGATTGAATCGGAATTATTTGGACACGAAAAAGGGGCTTTTACGGATGCTTATACTTCAAAGCCTGGGCTTGTTGAGATTGCAAATGGCGGGACATTGTTCCTTGATGAAGTTGGGGATTTAAGTCAATATGTTCAGCCGAAACTTTTAAGGTTTATTGAAACGGGCGAATTTAGAAGAGTTGGTGGAAATAACATTCTTAAAGTTGATGTTAGAATAATTTCAGCCACTAACAAGGACTTGAGTGAAGAGGTACGCAAAGGGAATTTCAGAGAGGACTTGCTTTACAGGTTAAATGTTGTTACGATTCGGCTTCCCGCATTAAGGGAAAGAAAAGAAGATATACCTCTTTTTGTTGATTATTTTTTAAAGAAGAAAACACTTGGGCGGAAAAAAATGAGTCCAGAAGCGATGAAGATATTGATTGAGTACGATTGGCCTGGGAATATACGCGAGCTTGAAAATGTCATTGAAAGAGCTGCTATCCTTGCAAAAGATGATTTGATAAAGCCTGGGGACTTAGCTATAAAGCCGGAATTGAAGGAAGATTATTATGCAAAGCTTGCGAAAAAGCCCGTTAATTCACTTTCGCTTGCTGAACTTGAGAAGATTCATATTGAAAATGTCCTTAAGGCAAATAATTGGAATAAATCAAAGACCGCTGAAGTACTTGGAATTAGTTTAAAAACGCTTTACCTTAAGTTAAAGCGGTATGGGATAACTGAACCGTTTTAATCATTTAAATAAAACAAAAATTTTGGGAGAAATGATGGGGATGGAAATGGAAAGGGAAAATACGCAACCAATTGAGATCCAGGAGGGAGAGGGCAAACCGAAGTTAATAGCTGGGAGACAGCCGGTTATTGAAGCGCTTAAATCACAAAGCGTTATGATTGAAAAAATTTACATCCTTCACGGGATAAGAGGAAGTCAAATTGATAAGATAAGAAATTTGGCGCGCAAAAAGGGCGTGCCAGTTGTTGATTTAAACAAACAAAGATTTCGTGAATTGGCAAGCGACATAGCCACGCAGGGCGTTATCGCAATGATATCTGAGGCAAAATATATAAGTGTTGATGATATTTTGAACATCTCAAAGGAAAGAGGAGAAGCACCGTTTATTTTAATTCTTGACGAGATCGTTGATCCGCAAAATTTTGGAGCACTTGTTAGAACCGCTGAATGTGCTGGAGTTCATGGGGTTATAACTACAAAGCATCACACAGCGATTATAAATTCAACGGTTGCCAGAGCTTCAGCTGGAGCTGTGGCTCACATTGGAATAGCTAAAGTTACAAATCTTGCACAAACGCTTGACGAACTTAAAGAAAAAGGGATTTGGATAGTTGGAGCGGATGCAAACGCTGCGAAATATTACTATGAAGTTGATTACACAATGCCCGTCGCTATCGTCATAGGAAATGAAGGCAAAGGTTTAAGATTTCTAACCAAACAGAAATGTGATTTTCTTGTTAAGATTCCAATGTATGGAAAAGTTGAATCGCTGAATGCCTCCGTTGCAGGTGCTTTGATTATGTATGAGGTTGTCAGAGCGAGGGAGTTGAGAAAGAAAAAAAATATAAATCCGTATATTTTAAATGAACCGATCTCGGAGTTTTTCTCCCCCATAGCTGAGCAGCAAAAATTGATCAGCGAGCAAATTGAAAAAGAGGAAAATCCCGAAACCAAGAAGAAAAAGAAAACGAAGAAACAGCAGAAGTGAATTTTGAAATTCAGGAAAGAATTTTGAAGCTTGCGGATAAATTTTTACCGAGGATTGTCAGCATAAGAAGAAGGATACATCAATATCCCGAGCTTGCTTTTGAGGAATATAGGACTTCCAAGCTTGTTTCAAAGGTTTTAAGTTCGCTTGGTTTTAAGGTTATAACAGGTATAGCGAAAACAGGGGTTGTTGGTATCCTTGAAGGGAGAGGGAGTGGGAAAGGGGATTATGAAGTTGTTGCTTTGCGTGCGGATATGGATGCACTTCCGATTCAAGAGCAAACTGGTTTGCCATTTTCTTCAAAAATTCCCGGTAAGATGCATGCTTGCGGACATGATTCACATACCGCAATGCTTCTAGGTGCTGGTATGATTTTAAAACAGTTGCAAGAACATTTCAATGGCATTGTAAAATTTATCTTTCAGCCAAGCGAGGAAAAAAATCCAGGCGGGGCAAGCTTGATGATAAAAGAAGGTGTGTTGAAATCCCCGGATGTTGAAATTATCTTCGGTTTACATGTTCGTCCAGACGCTGAGCCTGGGACCGTTTTCATTAAAGAAGGTCCGCTTATGGCTTCTTCTGACGAGATATATCTCAAGATCAAAGGTCGCGGTGGGCATGGAGCTCGTCCTCATTATACGGTTGACCCAATTGTGATCGCTTCGGAAGTTATACTTTCACTTCAAAAAATCGCAAGCAGATTCTTTGACCCGATTGAACCAAGAGTTTTAACGATTGGTTCTATTCACGCTGGCTCAGCAACAAATATAATTCCTGATGAAGTTTTAATCTCGGGTACTTTGAGAACAATGAACGAGGATTGGAGAAGAAAAGCCTGGTCAATGATTGAACAAGTTGTAAAGGGTATAACTTCCGCTTATGGGGCTGAATATGAGCTCAGAATTAGCAAAGGTTATCCCGTTCTTGTTAATCATAAAGAAGCGACTGAATTTGCGAGAAAAAGGGCGATTGAATTGCTCGGGGAAAAGAAGGTTTTTGAGGCAAGACCTGTCATGGGGGCTGAGGATTTTGCTTATTATCTTCAAAAAGTCCCTGGTTGTTTTATCTGGCTTGGCGCTGGAAGTAAAAACTCAAAATATGATATCCACAGTTCAAAGTTTACGATAAATGAAAATGCAATGAAATTCGGTGCTTCCATTCTCGCTTATCTTGCCTTTTGTTCCCTTTCAAATAAAGTTAAGTCATAGAGTTGCTCACTGGGGAAGAGCCGAGGTTTAAAAAGTTTTCCGATACAATTGATAAATTGATGTTTATCATCGCTGGCTCTGTCATAGCAACGCTTTTAATTGAACATGGCTTTTACATTGACGACATCGTGAGAAAAATTATCCATCAGTTTAATTCTTTCGCAGTTTTTTATTTTGTTTTCTTCAATCTGTCAAAGCTTGTAATAAGTGAAAAGCCGTTGAGTTACATACGCAGGAAATGGATTGAATTTGTTTTGACTTTTTTAATTTTGATTCAAATTTTCGGCTTTTTGATTTACATCCGTCAGCCATATAAAGTTGATGTTTTGACCTTGACGAGAATTTACATTGCTTCTGTGCAGGTTTATCTGGCGCTTGATATTTGGTTCAAAGTGATAAGATATAGTCAGAAGTTGGTTCAAAAGTCGGTGCATCCAGCAAGGTTATTTATGTTGAGTTTTTTGATTTTAATTTTTTTGGGGACACTTCTACTTCTTTTGCCAAAAGCGACATACAAGGGGATATCTTTAATAGATGCTCTTTTCACAGCTACGAGTGCTGTTTGCGTTACAGGTTTGACTGTTGTTGACATTGGGTCATACTTCACTGCGCTTGGTCAATTCATCATAATGCTTTTGATTCAAGTTGGCGGGCTTGGGGTAATGACATTTACGACATTTTTTATAACCCTTCTCGGTGGTATAAGTTTGAGGGAGAGGATTTTGCTAAGCGAGATTTTCAATGAGAGAAGTTTAGCGAAGATATCTTCAACGATTACTAGGATTTTACTTTTGACATTTACGATTGAGTTTATAGGAGCGATTGCTCTTTTTAATTTTTTGCCTGATTCACTTTTTAAAAACAAGTCAGATAAAATTTTCCATTCGGTATTTCATTCAATCTCAGCGTTTTGTAACGCTGGTTTTTCAACCTTTTCAAATAATTTAATCGCCATTAAATATAACGCACCCGCCATTTTGACGATCGCATTTCTGTTTATAGCTGGGGGGCTCGGTTTTATAGTTTTAACCGAGTATACTGAAAAACCAATTTTAAGGTTATTGCGCAGTGTGAAATTATTCAGGGAGAGAATCCGACCTCAAAGTGTGACTTTAAGTTTGCATTCAAAACTTGCCCTTTCAACGACTTTTATTTTGATAATCTTTGGGACATTTTCTTTTTTCGTACTTGAATTTAACAACACTTTGAAAGGCGAGTCATTTTTTTACAAGGTTCTTCATTCTTTTTTCCAAGCAGTGACGCCTAGGACAGCCGGATTTAATACTTTGGATATATCTCAAATTTCAGTTGCTACTTCTCTTTTGATAATATTTCTTATGTGGGTGGGTGCTTCTCCAGGGTCAACTGGTGGAGGTATAAAGACGACATCATTTGCCTTGATAATCTTAAAGATAATTTCAATGATGAACGGTAGAGGAAAAGTGGAAATTTTTAAAAAACAGGTTCACGAGGAGACGGTGATGAGGGCTTTTGTGTTGGCTATTTTTTCAATTTTAATTTTATCAGTAGCGACTTTCTTTTTGACTTTGATTGAGAGGGGGAAGGGTTTGATTGACTTGTTTTTTGAAGTTGTTTCAGCTTTTGGGACTGTTGGATTGAGTCGTGGGGTGACATCAAATTTGACAAATGTTGGAAAGTTGATTATCATTATGATGATGTTTATTGGAAGAGTTGGAGTTTTGACTGTTTCCTTTGCTTTGTTCGGTAGGATTGAGAGGAGAAATTATGAGTTTCAGAAAGAAAATATACTTGTGACATAAATGAAAAAGGTCGCGGTTATTGGGCTTGGTAATTTCGGGAAAAGCCTGGCTGAGAATCTCGCTGAAGGAGGCGCGGAAGTCCTTGCAGTTGATATAAGCGAGGAAAAAATCAACGAGTTAAATCACCCTAACATAACTGCTGTCAAGTTTGACAGCACAGATGTCAGAGAACTTGAAAGGTTCGGAATTAAAGATATGGATGCAGTTGTTATAACGATTGGTGAAAATTTTGAAGCGTTACTTTTGACCTGTATGTTGTTAAAAGAAATGGGTGTCAAACGAATAATCGCTCGTGCGAACGAAAGAATCCATAAGAAAATTTTAAAAAGCGTTGGTATAAGGGAGGAGGATATAATCTCACCTGAAGAGGAGGTTGCAAGGCATCTTGCGAAAATTATTTTGCGTGAGGGTTTGCTTGAATTTTTTGAAATTGAGAAAGATTATGAAATCGCTCGCCTTAAAGCTCCATCTGAATTTATCGGTAAGTCGCTCAGAGAAATTGAGCTTAGAAAAAATTTCAATCTTCTTCTCGTCACAATAATTCGGAATAAGAAACCGATAGGTGTTCCTGACCCAGATGTGAAAATTGAAGACGGGGATGAACTTCTCATATTCGGCAGGGACAAAGATATTAAAAAGATAAGTTGATTAAGGTTATGTTTAAGATTACGGTTCAGAAAAATTTTTCGGCTTCGCATATAATCAGGGGTTACCCTGGTGAGTGTGGGCGATTGCACGGTCATAATTGGAAAGTTAAGGTAGTTGTAAAGACGGAGAAACTTGATCGTTATGGGATGGCTATTGACTTTAAAGAGATTTCGGAAATTTTAAATGATATAATTGAGAAGGTTGACCATTACCATTTGAATGATATTCCACCTTTTGATAAGGAGCAACCAACTGCGGAAAACATCGCTAAGTTTTTCTATGATGAGGTGAAGCAGAGGTTATCTGGAAGGGAAGGGGTTGAGATTGATTTTGTTGAAATTTGGGAGACAGAAAAATATTCAGCCATTTATCAAGAGCTATGAGGAAGGGGAAAAACATATTGACGGTGAACGAGATATTTTTCAGTATTCAAGGTGAATCAAGCTGGATGGGTATGCCGTGCGTGTTCGTAAGGTTGACATATTGCGATCTTAGATGTGTTTGGTGTGACACTGAATATGCTTTTTATGAGGGTGTTGATATGACGATTGACGAGGTGATTGAGAAGGTTAAGTCGTATAATTGTGGTCTTGTGGAGATAACCGGTGGAGAGCCACTTCTTCAGGAGAATTCGCTTGAATTAATGAAGAGGTTATGCGATGAAAAATTTACAGTTCTCCTTGAAACGGGCGGACATAGAGATATAAGCGTTGTTGACCCAAGGGTTCACATAATAATGGATGTGAAATGCCCCGGGAGCAAGATGAGCCACAAAAATCGTTGGGAAAATATATCATATTTAACGAAGAAAGATGAAGTCAAATTCGTGATAAAGGATAGGGTTGATTATGAGTGGGCGAAGGAAGTTGTGAATAAGTATAATCTTTTTGAGAGAGTTGGAGCGGTTTTGTTTTCGCCGGTTTTCGGAGAGATTGAGCCATCTATCCTTGCGGGTTGGATACTTGAAGATAGAATCCCGGTTCGCTTTCAGATTCAACTGCACAAATACATTTGGTCACCAGAGGCAAGGGGCGTTTAAATTAAAATTTGTGAAACTATACCTCCGATTGTAAATGCGATTATCCAGCTTGAGAGCCAAATTATCAATCCTTCAAATGCTCCTCTCTCTTTCAACATCACCATAAGCGAGGCGATGCAGGGGACGAAAAGAGTTATTGTGACAAGTCCAACGACAGTTTGCATTGGTGTAAGTTCAAGCGAGTAAAATCCAGCAGCCCCGAAATCCCTTCGGACAATTCCCATTATGAAAGCCTGCGATGCTTCAGCGGGAAGTTGAAGCCAATTAACAGTCAGTGGTGAAAGGAGTTGAATCCACTTATCAAGCAATCCCGTTACTTGTAACAGACCGACGACAAAAGCTCCTACAAAGAACCACATACCAGCTTCTTTTATGAAATAGAAAGTTCGCATCCAAGTTTTTTTAGCGAGGTTTTCAACTCTGGGTATTCTCATAGGAGGCAGATCAATTAGTAAAGGGGTTGCTCCACCTGGTAAAATTTTATTCAAAGTAAGCCCAATGATCACGAAAACGAGAAACATCGTCATAGCATAGATAACCGTCGCTTTGAATCCAGCTCTCATTAAAAGTGTCGTTATAACGGCAAGTTGAGCTGAACACGGGATGGTAATTTGCAGAATCGCCGTCATTATCCTTTTCTCGCGAGTTGTGGTGAGAAGTCGCGTCGTTATAGTTGCCATAGTAACGCATCCAAAACCAAGTATCATCGGTATAATTGCTTTCCCATTTAGCCCGATGTAGTTCATCAGTTTATCAACAAATGTCGCAAGTCGTGGTAAATAGCCACTATCTTCAAGAATTGAAAGCATAAGATAAAATCCTATCACAAGAGGAAGAAGTAGAAAAAGAAGATATCTAACCGTCATCGTCAAGACGCCGAATTCACCGAATAAAATGAACAAAATGGGGTTTTTAAATTCAAACTCATATTCAACATTTTTACCATTTGCAAAATCTTCCATCTGCTTTAGGGTTGTTTCTGAAGCCCTTGTTCCATTTTCAAATATGAAAGTTCTTGTGTCAATTATGTTATCGTCCTCGTCAAGTATGTTGACTTTGATTGAAACAGGGAAATATCTCGCTACGAATTTTCTGACGTTGTATTCATAGATTTTCTTGCCTATTTCATTTTCCGTAAGGTCTACGATGTCCTGAGCGATCAATTTGCCCACAAGGATATAGGCGAGGTAAAGTATAACGATGAAAAATGCCAACCCAAAAATCGGGTGAATCGCTATTCTTCCAAAAAAGTTTGAAATCCTCCCGCTTATTGTGTCTATGTTTGTGACTTCTGCTACAATTTGATTTGCTTTATTCCTTCGTTCAATGTAAATTTTTTCCCGCTCATCGTGGATGTATAACTCCCCGTTAAATTTCGTCCTATACTTATTTATCGTTTCCGAGTCACCTTCAAGTATTAAAAGAGCTTCTATTTCTGTGACCTTAAGCTCATTGGCTATTTTTTTTATCTTTTCAGCAAGTTTTTTATCCCTGTTTCCGATCGTTGCTTTTTCTATTGCCTCAGTTATTTCCCTGAAACCCTTATACTTGATTGCTATCGTTGGAATTACGGGGACGCCGAGAATTTTTGAAAGTTGTTCAACATTTATTTTGATTCTTTTCTTTTCGGCTTCATCCATCATGTTCAATGCGACGACAACCGGTTTGCCGGAGTCAATGAGTTGTAGCGTTAAAAACAAATCCCTCTCAAGATTGACGGCATCAACTATGTTAAGTATTATATCGGCATCAATTATTATATTTTTGGCTATTCTTTCCTCGTCATTAAATGAAGATAAACCGTAAATTCCAGGTGTATCATAGACGATGAAATTTTTATATCTTCCCTTTAGGATTTCAACCGTTGTTCCAGGGTAATTTGAGACCTCAACATACAAACCCGTGAGATAATTAAAGAAAATTGATTTGCCAACATTGGGATTTCCGACAAGGACAAGTTTTTTGGGTTTGCTTTCAATTTTAGTTTCTATTTTGTCATTGGTTTGATGTGTATGCATTTCCGATTTATATTTTTTTGACGAAAATTTTTTTCGCTATATCGCTTCCAATTGCAATTTCAAGCGTTCTTTTTGATATGACAACGGTCCCACCGGGTAATTTGTGTGCGCATTTTATCCTTGTTCCTTCAGTTATGCCGAGGCGTACGAATTGCGTTTTTATATTTCCCTGCGGTAATTCAACGATTTCTAATTCATAGCCGGGTTTTGCATCCGTTAATCTCATCAGCTCATCTTTCCCTTTTCTGAGCATTTTGCACAGAGTCCATAAATTTGGTGGGTATGCCTCAATGGTTTAAACTTATACTTTTTACAAATCTCGTCTTGAAGTTTCTCAATTTCTTCGCTTGCAAACTCAATCATCGCTCCACAATTTATGCAAATAAGATGGTCATGGTGTGTCCTTCCTATGGCTCTTTCATAAATATAAGTATTCCCGACTTTATGTCTTGACACAACGCCGAGTTCAAGAAGTATGTCAAGTGTATTATATACAGTCGCTCTTGAAATTTTTTTGCCTTGATTTTTCATTTGGATAAATAAATCCTCGGCGCCGAAGTGACCATCTATTTCAAGGATTGCATTGAGAACTTCATATCTTTGCTCAGTTGAGCGCAGATTGACCCTTTTAAGATAGCTTGCGAAGTCGCGCTTTACCTTTTCAACCAGTTTTGCGCTCGCCATATATTTTGGGATTTGTTTTTTAAATTTAATCTAAATAAAGATATATCTTTTTGATTTCAAAAGCAAATTTTGAAAGCCGTCCTCACCTGTTTTTTGCAAGACAGATTATTTATTGTTAAATTTTGAAGGTTAAAAAAGAGAACAATTTTATGCCTGAATTTAGACAAAATAGGGCAACTAAAAATTGGGTTATAGTCGCAACTGAAAGAGCTAGAAGACCGCATGATTTTTTGGTTCACGAAGAGATGGCAACGCTTCCGGAGTTTGACCCGAAATGTCCATTTTGCCCAGGCAATGAAGACATGACACCGCCAGAGATTTATAGAATCGTATGTGACAGTAAATGGAGTGTGCGCGTTGTACCGAATAAATTTTCAGCTCTTGTTCCAGATGCTGAATTAAGAAGAGAGATGAAGTTTCAATTTTTCAGAAAAGTGGCTGGTTACGGTTTTCATTATGTTATAATTGAAACGCCAATTCATAACTTGACCATAGCGACGATGAGCGAGGAACAGGTGTGCGATATCTTCAAGACATATTTAAAACTTTACAAAGATTTAATGTCAAACCCGAATATAAATGTTGCGATTATCTTTAGAAACAACGGTAAAAAAGCTGGGACATCACTTGAGCATCCTCATTCACAACTTATAGCGAGTCCAATTGTCCCAACGCATATAAGGCATTTGCTTGAAGAAGCAACGCGATATTACGATGATCACGGTAGTTGCGTTTTTTGCGATATGATTTCCATAGAGGAATATGTCATGGAGCGTGTGGTTTATAGAGATGATGATTTTCTTGTGATTGAACCATTTGCTTCAATTTCACCTTTTGAGACGTGGATTTTGCCAAGAAAACATAACGCTTGTTTTGGTAATATAAGCGAGGAAGAAGCTTGCCGTACAGCTAAGGTTGTTCGGCTTGTTTTGAAACAGCTTTATGATAAGCTTAACAATCCTGACTATAACTATGTCATTCACTCGTCCCCTTTTAAAGATGCGAATGAGGAGTTTTATCATTGGTATATTCAAATTTTGCCTCGGCTTACGATTCCTGCTGGATTTGAGCTTGGTTCAGGGATTTACATAACAACAGCGCTTCCTGAGGAAACGGCTAAATTTTTAAAAATAAATTAAAGGGAAGTCAATGACTCTTCAGCCGTGTCCGCATTGTGGTAAATTTGGGACATTGCATCGTTCAAGGTCAAGGAATTTTAAAGAGCGTTTGGTTAAGTTTTTCCTACCATATAAAATTTACAGGTGTAGCGAATGTGGTTGGCGTGGTTATATTTACATTGGTTTTACGGAGAAGTTTTTCGGTAAAACGGAGACGAGAAAGAAAATCGCCAAGTGGAAAATTTATTCGTTTGTTATTTTATTGTTAATACTTTTAGTTTTGACATATCGTTATTTTGACGAGGTTGGGACGACGCTTGCGCCAATCGTAAAAGAGATACTTCAAAGGGGGGAATGACAAATATGGAGGTTGGGACAAAATCAATGCGGAATTTAGCAGTTGAACTTGGCTTGACAGAGGAAGAATATGATAGGATAATTGAACTTATTGGGAGGGAACCGACATTTGAAGAGCTTGGGATGTTCAGCGTCATGTGGAGTGAGCATTGCAGTTATAAAAATTCAATTTTAGTGTTAAAAACTTTGCCAAGGAGTGGTCCTAAGTTGCTTGTTTCTGCTGGTGAGGAAAATGCTGGTCTTGTTGATATTGGAGATGGGCTTGCGGTTGCATTTAAAATTGAATCGCATAATCATCCATCCGCTGTTGAACCATATCAAGGAGCTGCAACTGGGGTTGGGGGAATTCTAAGGGACATTTTCACAATGGGCGCAAGACCAATCGCAATACTTAATTCGCTTAGGTTTGGGGAGTTGTCAAATCCTCGCGTTAAATATCTTTTCAATGGCGTTGTTCGTGGAATCGCTGACTATGGCAACAGCTTTGGTTGCCCAACTGTTGGAGGTGAGGTTTACTTTGAAAAATGTTATAATCAAAATCCGCTTGTAAATGCAATGGCTGTTGGAATTGTAAGGAAGGATGAAATTGTCCGAGCCGTAGCAAAAGGTGAGGGGAATCCGGTTTTGATCGTTGGCTCAAGGACAGGCAGAGATGGGATTCACGGGGCTACATTTGCTTCTGAAGAGATAACTGAGGAATCAGAGGCAAAAAGACCCTCAGTTCAAGTTGGAGACCCCTTTACTGAAAAACTTTTACTTGAAGCTACACTTGAAGCGATAAAAACGGGTCATATCGTTGGGATTCAAGATATGGGTGCAGCTGGAATAACTTGTTCAACAAGTGAGATGAGTGCACGTGGGGAAAGTGGTATGGAAATTGACCTTGACCTTGTTCCAACGCGCGAGAAAGGAATGAGCGCATATGAAATTTTGCTTTCTGAATCACAGGAAAGAATGCTAATGGTTGTTGAAAGGGGATTTGAAGATGAAATAATAAACATTTTCAAAAAGTGGGACTTAAACGCTGTTGTCATCGGTTATGTCACTTCGGATGGGATGTTAAGAGTTAAGAAAGATGGAAAGGTTGTCGCAAATATACCAGCTGATTCGCTTGTCGTTGGTGGTGGTGCTCCGATATATCAGAGGGAAGCAAAGGAACCGGAATATCTTCAAGAGGTTAGGAAATTTGACCCACATGAGATTGAGCAACCGAAGGATTTTAATGAGGTTTTTTTGAAATTGATTTCCTCACCAAATATTGCGAGTAAGGAATGGGTTTACGAGCAATATGATACTATGGTGCAGACAAATACTGTCGTTTTGCCCGGTGGGGATGCGGTTGTTGTTAGAATTAAAGGCACAAATAAAGCGCTTGCATTGAAGACGGATTGTAATTCAAGATATGTCTATCTAAACCCATATCGTGGTGCGATAATAGCCGTGGCTGAGTCAGCAAGAAATGTTGTTTGCGTTGGAGCTGAACCAATCGCTATTACGAACTGTTTAAATTTTGGAAATCCATATAAACCGGAGATATTTTGGCAATTTAAGGAAGCGGTTCGCGGTATGGGAGATGCTTGTAGATTTTTGGGAACGCCAGTGACAGGTGGAAATGTGAGCTTTTATAACGAGGCTCCTCAAGGTTCGGTCTATCCAACTCCAGTTATAGGTATGCTCGGCTTAATAGACGATTTAAAATTTATCACTACAGCAAGTTTCAAAACCCCTGGTGATGTTATAATCCTTCTTGGGAAAAATACTGGCGAAATTGGCGGAAGCGAATATCTGGCTTGGATACATGGAAAAGTTTTGGGTGATGCTCCATTTATTGACCTTGAGATTGAAAAAAGAGTTCAACAGGTTTGTCTTGAAGGGATTCGGCTTGGTCTTGTGAAGTCGGCTCACGATGTTTCAGATGGTGGTATTGCTGTTGCGCTTGCTGAGTGCTGTATCATTGATAAGGAAAATATGTTGGGTTGTGATGTTAAAATTGAAGATGGGATTCGCCCTGATTTTCTACTCTTTGGCGAAGGGCAATCAAGAATAATTGTAACAGTTGAAGAGGGAAATCTTGATAGATTTGAAAAGCTTTGCAAAAGATTTGGTATTCCTTATTCAATTCTCGGCTTTGTAACTGAAGAGCAAAAGGTCAAAATTAATGACTGGATTGATTTAAAAATTGATGAGATTGCTGATGTTTATTACAATGCGTTGAGGAAGATTATGGAGGTTATTTAATAAGTTTTGTGGGCCCTGGAGGACTCGAACCTCCGACCCGCTGATTATGAGTCAGCTGCTCTGACCAACTGAGCTAAGGGCCCGAATTCCGTTATTAATTTAAAAAAATATAACAAAAAAGTCAAGATTTTTGAGAAATGGAAAGAATACGGTCAATTGAATGGGTGGGTGATAAAGTTAAGATCATTGACCAGACGAAATTGCCGACTAAGGTTGAATTTATAGAGACGGACGATTATAAAGTCGTTGCTGAGGCGATAAAAAGTTTGAAAGTTCGGGGTGCACCCGCTATTGGAATTGCTGCTGGGTTTGGGATTTACCTCGGTGTCAAGTCTTATGATGGGAAGGATAAAGAAAGGTTGAAATTAATTTTAGAAGAGGTATGTTTTGAGTTCGCTTCAACGAGACCGACGGCTGTTAACTTATTTTGGGCGATTGAAAGAATGAAGAAGGTTTTTTATCAGAATTTTCACCTTGAGGTTGATCAGATAAAGGGAATTCTTTTGGATGAGGCGTTGAGGATTCAAAATGATGATATTCAAATGTGCAAGGCGATAGGTCTTAATGGTTCAAAGCTTATTCCTGAAAAGGCAAACATCTTGACACATTGCAACACTGGGTGGCTTGCAACCGGAGATTATGGAACTGCGCTTGGGGTGATTTACACTGCTTTTGAACAAGGTAAGAAGATAAAGGTTTATGTTGATGAGACAAGACCACTTCTTCAAGGTGCTCGGCTTACAACTTGGGAGCTTATGCAAAGGGGAATTGAGACGGTTTTAATCACGGACAATATGGCTGCTTTTTTGATGAAGCGAGGTGAGGTTGATTGTGTAATTGTTGGTGCTGATAGGGTTGCCTTAAATGGTGATACCGCAAATAAAATCGGGACATATAACCTTGCCATAGTGGCTAATTATCATGGTGTTCCCTTTTATGTTGCTGCTCCTACTTCGTCAATTGATTTTAACATAAACACAGGCGATGAGATACCAATTGAATTTAGAAGTGGTGACGAAATAACAGAAATTATGGGAAAGAGAATAGCGCCAGAGGGTGTGAAAACATTTTCGCCAGCTTTTGATGTGACCCCAGGAAATCTTATAACAGCGATAATAACGGAAATTGATATTTTTCATCCACCGTTTAAGGAAAGTTTAGTTAAAATCAAGGAGATGTTGAAAAAGGAGGATTGAATGCTTACAAAGACGGAGGCAATTGTGTTGAAAGCGATCAAATACAGAGAGACAAGTAAAATCGTGACCTTATACACCAAAAAATTTGGGAAGTTGAATGTTATAGCGAAAGGAGCTATGCTGACGACAAGTAAATTTGGTGCATCGCTTGAGCCGATGTCTTATATACTTGCGATACTTTATAAGAAAGAGACAAGGGAACTTCAATTTTTATCACAAGCTGATGTTATTAAGTCCTTTCTTGAACTTTACAAAAACTATAACAAGATGACAATAGGTCTTGCTATTTGCGAGATGGTTTATAGGGTCATAAAATTTGAAGAGGAAAATCCAAGGATATTTAAGCTTCTCGTCGACACGCTTGAGAATTTGAACAACGCCGATAAGAATGAAATAAATTTGCTTTGGTACTTTCTTATCCATTTGGTTGATGTTTTAGGATTTGGGTTAAATTTCAGGAATTGTTTAAATTGTGGAGAAAAATTCGGGATGAAGAATTTATCGCAGAAAGTTGTTTTTTATCCTGTTAAAGGTGGGTTTTTATGTTCAAGGTGTGGGGCTGGTGCGAGCGAGAATTTTTATTCGGTTGGAACTTTCAAAAGTTTAGTTTGGCTTAGCGGGGCAAAGATTGATTCGGTAACAAGTTTAAAGATAGATCGTAATATAAATAGCGAAATTCAAAGGTTGCTCTTTGATCATTTGCGTGAGCATGTTGAGGAGTCGTTGAATTTGAAATCGCTTGAGATTTACAATAAACTGAAACAAAGTTGAGTTTTAGCCTGTTATATTTTATTGAATTGGTCAAAAACAAAAACTTTCAGGAGGCAAGTAAAAAATGACGAAAAAGCAGGTAGCTGGGGCCATAGCACTTGTCCTTGCTGGCTTTTTATTTGGAGTTATCTTGATGTCAGGATTCAACGCTATTAAAACAACGGTTGCCCTTGATTCACCCATTATTGGGTCACAAGATAAACCTTTAGGTACAAAATTTGACCCACTTTCAACGCAGGATGCCTTCGTTCAAGTAGCAAAGGAAGTTATTCCAACGGTCGTTTCGATTAGAGTTGTAGCAAAAAGCGAGTCAAGAAGAGCACCGTTTGATTTTTTCCATTTCTTTGGTCCTGATTTTGAATTTAAAATCCCAGAACCAAGACCTCAAGAAGGTATGGGTTCTGGTGTGATAATTACAAAGGATGGGTATATTTTGACGAATAACCATGTTGTGGAAGGCGCTGAAAAGGGGAATATAACTGTAACGCTTTATGATGGAAGGGAATTTAAAGGTAGATTGATCGGAAGGGATAAATTGACCGATCTTGCTGTAGTTAAGATTGAGTCAGATGATTTGCCAGTTGCACGACTTGGAAATTCGGATGATGTTCAAGTTGGACAGTGGGTTTTGGCGGTTGGGAATCCGCTTGGATTTAACTTAACAGTCACCGCTGGGATTGTTAGTGCATTGAGTAGAAATCTTGGGATAATCAGGGAGACATATGGAGTTGAAAATTTCATCCAAACAGATGCTGCGATAAATCCCGGAAACAGTGGTGGTCCACTTGTCAACCTTAGGGGTGAGGTTATAGGGATAAATACGGCGATCGCATCAAGGACTGGGTATTATCAAGGTTATGGTTTTGCTATACCGATTAATTTAGCAAAAAAGGTGGCTGAGGATATAATAAGATATGGAAAGGTCAGGCGTGGTGTGTTAGGTGTTCAAATAATGCAACTTGATGAAGCGACAGCAAAGGGGTTCGGTCTTGATAAGCCAAGGGGAATTCTTGTTCAGGATGTAATCTCTGGAAGTGCAGCCGAGGAGGCAGGCATAAAAGCTGGTGATATAATACTTGAATGTGATGGTAAGGAAGTTAACAGACCTGGTGAGCTCCAAGAGATAATCGCAAGGAAAAGCCCTGGGGATAAAGTCAAGTTGAAAATTTATAGGGAAGGTAAAACACTTGAAATAATGGTGACATTGAAACCAAGGAATGAGGATGAAGAAGTTGCAAAGGTTGAAGATAAGGAACCACCAGTTAAAGAAGTTGAACCCGGGGTTTTAAATCTTGAAAAACTTGGACTCACTGTGGCAAATCTTGATGATCAAGCTAGGGCTAAGTATAAAGTTAAAAATGGTGTGATAATTACTCGTGTTGAGCTGTATTCAGAAGCGTATGATAAAAATATAAGGGAAAATGATATAATCATTGAGGCGGATAGAAAACCGGTGAGGAATGTTGATGACTTTAAGAAAATCGTTCAGAGCCATAAATCGGGTGATGTTATCCTTTTGAGGATAAGGTCAAGCAATGGTCAAAATAGATATGTTGGCTTGAACATTCCGTAATGGATGTGAAGGCGTGCGAATGCACGCCTTTTTTATTTTAGCCCTTGATATTTCCGATTGGTCTTAAAGCAGCGACCTTACGTGAAATTCCGGCTCTATCAACTGCTTCAACTACATCGGAAATGTTTTTATAAGCAGCGCCTGCTTCCTCAACTAGTCCTGATTTTGACGCTGCTCTTACATAAATTCCGCGTTCCTCCATTTGCTTTATCAACTGGTTGTAATTTATCTCTTTCTTCGCCTTATGCCTGCTCATCGTTCTACCGCTTCCGTGACAAGTTGAACCAAATGTCTCTTCCATTGCTCTTTTAGTCCCGACGAGAAGATATGAACCTGTTTCCATTGAACCACCGATAATTACGGGTTGACCAATGTCGCGGTAAATCTCGGCAAGTTCGCTATGTCCTGGACCAAAGGATCGGGTTGAGCCCTTTCTATGAACGAGAACTTTTTTAATTTTTCCATCTATTTCATATTCCTCGGCTTTTGCTATGTTGTGTGCTACATCGTATACGAGGTGCATTCCGAGTTCCTCTGGTGATTTTTTAAAAACTTTTTCAAATGCTTCTCTAACTCTGTGTAGAATTACTTGTCGGTTTGCAAACGCCATATTTGCTGCACAGAGCATGGCTGAGTAATAATCTTTTCCCTCTGGTGAATCAATCGGAGCACAAGCAAGTTCCTTATCAAGAAGCGGTATTCCATATTTTTTCATTGCATCAAGGAAGACCTTTAAATAATCTGTTGCAATTTGATGACCGAAACCACGCGAACCACAATGTATCATCACGACGATTTGCCCTTCCTGTTCAATCCCGAACGCCTCGGCTACATTTTGGTCAAAAATTCTATCAACTACTTGAATTTCAAGGTAGTGGTTTCCAGAGCCAAGCGTTCCAAGTTGATCAATCCCCCGTTCTCTTGCTTTTTTACTTACCTTTGATGGGTCTGCACCTTTTATTGCACCGTGTTCTTCTATCCTTTCAAGGTCTTCTTTCCAACCATATCCATGTTCAACGCACCAGCGTGCCCCCTTGACCATCACCTCATCAAATTGAGAATTTGAAAGTTTGACAAATCCAGTTGCTCCAACGCCAGTTGGAACTGTTTGAAAGAGCAAATCAACAAGTTCTTTCAGTTTCGGCTTTACTTCTTCAATCGTTAAGTTAGTTCTGACAAGTCGCATACCGCAGTTAATGTCAAATCCAATTCCACCTGGGGATATAACTCCATTTTCAAAGTCAAACGCAGCGACTCCACCTATTGGGAATCCGTAGCCCCAATGCCCATCTGGCATGCAAAGAGCGTATTTTTGAATGCCCGGTAGACATGCGACATTTGTAACTTGTTCAAACACGCCTTCATCCATTGAATCAAGGAGTTCTTTTGTGGCGTAGATGCGAGCTGGAACTTTCATTCCTTTTTTATATGTCTGAGGTATTTCCCAAATTACCTCTGAAATTCTTTTTATCTCTTTTGGTGCTGGCATTTTTCAAGAGGGCATTTTGTTTTTGAAGCGTAGATAATTTACAAAAAAAATGGGTTAAGCCAAAGTGTTAAATGGGTTTGCCTTACATTTCTTTGTCCCCCGAACTATGGCAAACGATACAAGGTTTTTTCCAATTGAAGTTTTCAAAATCAAAGACGAGGGCATAAGTTAAACCTTTATCGCTCCAAGAAAGGATATTTAAACCATCCCGTGTATCAAGGTAGAAATCCAATTCTTTGAATGTAAACTTATTCTTTCCATGCGGAGTTGCGCTCCTTGAAGGAGCAACGAGCAAAGTCATCGGTCGGTTATCCATCTCGTAAGAAACAAGAGCAGCATAATCGTTGTTGAGCGCAACAAGGCGAGCGCCCTTGATTTTATATGGTTGCTTTGTCGGGTCGGGATAACGAGGAAGACGAAAATTGAAGTTTAATTTGCCCGAAAACCAATTAGATATTTCCGCCTCTGAAGATGTTTCAATTTCAAGTGGCAATTGACCCCGGGTTTGCCTTATATGATTTTCTATGGCAATTTCTGCGAAATCAGTGCGAGAAGAATAGAGAAAAGTCAAATAAATACCAATGCCAAGCGAGACAGCTATAATTGCTAGTAAGATTGCTAATTTTGAGAAACTTTTTCTTTGCGGTTTAAAATCTTCAATCTGTGAAATCAATTCTTTTTTGAAATCTGAAAAATCAAAATTTACTTCGTCTTTCAAGATTTTGATTGAATCAACAAAGTCGCGTTGTTGCTTTAAAAGTTTTGAACATTCTGAGCATTTGTTTATATGCTGTTTAAATTGTTCAAGTTCTTCTCCCGCTAGCTCTCCATCAAGGTAGAGATTTATCCATATTTTTATCGTTTTATGATCTATCATTTTCTTTCTTCTCGTAAATTTTTAAGAAGTTTTCTTTTAGTTTTTCTCTTGCTCTGTTCAACCTTGACATCACTGTTCCAAGCGGACAACCAAGTATTTTTGAAATTTCGCTATAAGAAAAATCCTCAAAATATCTGAGGATTAAAATTTCCCTGTAAACATCAGGCAAATTTTCAAGGGCTTTGAGCAATGTTTGACGCATTTCATTATTTATTAACAATTCCTCTGGGTTTATATTCCAATCGTCGCTTTTATTTTCAATTGCTTCATCAATTTGGACTGGTGAGATTTGTTGTCTTTTCTTTTGATTTAGCCATATATTTCGCATGATTGTAAAAAGCCACGCTTTTACATTTGAAGTTTCATCAAGTGAGTTTAAATTTTTTAACGCCCTATAACATGTCTCCTGGACGAGGTCTTTTGCCTCCTCTTCGTTCCCTGTCACAAGTAAAGCGTATCTTAAAAGTGAGTCAAGGGTGTCAATTATTTCTTTTTTTAATTTTTCAAGCATAAATGGTTTTAATGTATTTTCTCTGGAATAAAAGATAATCAAAAGAGTTTAAGGGAGCAAGTTTGTGTTGTTCTTGATAATTAGTTTTTGAGTTATTAATTTTTTAGAAAAAAGAGGAGGCAGAGATGAGAAGAAACATCAATTTGATATACATCTTTGTCGTATCATTTTTTCTCGGTTGTAGTTCAAATAGGCAAGAGTTTAAATTGTGGAAAGTTTATGATGATGTTTTTAAGAGTGCAAAATATATTGACTTAACGCATGCTTTTAATCCGAGTATACCAGTTTGGCCTGGTTTTGAACAGGCGAGGTTTGAGCCAGCTAAGGCTGGGAGAGACCTTGGTGATTATGCCCGTAAAGGAGAGGAATTTACTTATCAAAAGCATGGCTTTATTGCGACAGCGTATTGGCTTCCAACGGATCAATATGGGACACAGCTTGATCCCCCAGCTCACTGGGATAGCCTCGGAGCTACTATAAGTGATATACCAGCAACTTATGCTATAAGACCGCTTGTTGTTATTGACATACATGATAAGGTTGCCAAAGATTCAGGGTATCATTGTTCAATTGAGGATATAAAGGCATGGGAAAGCAAATATGGGAAAATTCCCGAAGGTTCAGTTGTCATGATAAGGTCGGACTGGTATAAACTTTTCCAGACAAACCCAGAGCGGGTTAATAAGAAGCCGTTTCCGGGGATCACACTTGAGGCGTTGAAATTTTTACATTTGGAGCGTAAAATTTTATTCCACGGGCATGAACCCCTTGACACTGACACAACTGCAAATCTTGAGGGTGAATATTGGCTTATGCACAATCATTATTGCCAGGCTGAAGGTGTTGCAAATCTTGACAAAGTTCCCGAAGCCGGGGCTCTTATTGCTATCGGTTTTGCCAAGCCCGAGGGTGGCACTGGAGGATACGCAAGATACATTGCTATTTGTCCACCTGATTGGAAATATGGCAAATCAGTAATTGAAGAGCCAGGCGCTCCTTTACCTAAACAACCATTTCCTTTGAGAAGGGATAAACAAGGTGTTTTAAGACCATCAAAAAGATAAATTTTGGACACATAATGAAATTTAAAATCGCCCTTATTGGATTTGGAAATGTTGGGCAAGGATTTGCTCAGTTGCTTGAAGCAAAGAGAGATTACTTATCGGAGAATTACGGAGTGGAATTTTTAATAGTAGCGATCTCTGACACTGTTAAAGGTTCGGTTTTTCAGGAAGAGGGGATTGATTTGAAAAGAGCAATTGAACTTGTTAGGAAAAATGGGGATTTGAAGTCGTATGATGGCGGGATTATCGGCTGGGATAGCTTTAAAACTATAAGTGAGAGCAATGCCGATGTTATCATTGAGGTTACCCCAACAAATATAACAACTGCCGAGCCAGCTTTGTCGCATATAAAACTTGCTTTTGAAGTGGGTAGACATGTCATCACGACAAACAAAGGTCCTGTGGCTTTGTTTTACAGACAGTTAAAAGAAATGGCTGATGAAAAAGGGTTAGCTTTTAAGTTTGAGGGAACTGTTTTAAGTGGGACACCTGTATTTAGTTTTTATTTTAATTCGCTTCGTGGAGCTTTTGTAAAGAGAATAAGGGGGATTTTGAATGGGACTACAAATTTTATTTTAACTCAAATGCATAAGGGGGAAAGCTATGATGAGGCTTTAGAAACAGCCAGAAAGCTCGGGTATGCGGAGGCAGATCCAAGTGCTGATGTTAAAGGTTTTGATGCGATGGCAAAAATAATTATACTTTCAAATGTGATAATGGGGAGCAACCTTAAACCAAGTGATGTTGAGGTTGAGGGTATTACCAATATAACATCTGAAAGGATAAGGGAGGCGGTATTGAATGAACGAAAAATTAAACTTATATCTGAGGTATGGCGTGATGGCGACAATTTTAAAGCGATAGTTTCGCCCCGAGAACTTACAAAAGATGATTTCTTTTATCATATAGATGGCACAATGAACGCTATTTGTTTTTCAACTGATGTAATTGGTGATGTCTTTGTGACAGGACCTGGTGCTGGCGGAGTTGAAACTGGTTATGCTATTTTAAGTGACTTGTTGGATATTTATTTATCAGTTTATTCGGGGAAAGAACGCTAAATTTGTTTATTTACCTTTCTGAAGTTATATTTAAAACCTAAATTTGATCGCTTAAAAATAAATTCGGTTAAAAACCTATGATGCTACAGTTTGACGAGGTCAAGCAGGTTATAGATAGATCAAACAATTTCGTAATCACAACGCATGTCAATCCAGATGGTGATGGTCTTGGTTGTGAGACCGCTCTCTTGTGGTTTCTTAGAAAACTTGGGAAATCAGCTGTTGTGATAAATGTCAGTGAAACCCCGGACAATTATAAGTTTCTTGATTTGGAGGGCGAGTTCATCATTTTTGATGAGAGCGATGGAAATTGTGTTGATAAGATTTTAAAAGCGGATGTGATTTTTATATGCGATATGAATCAATCGCACAGATTGAAGGCGATGGAGAAGTATGTCCTTCAAAGTGAAGCGAAGAAGATTATAATTGATCATCATCTTGAAACGCAAAATTTTGCGGATTATTATCTTATTGATGTTGACGCCCCAGCAAGTGGTGAGGTCGTTTATAGGTTGATAAAACTTTTTGACGAGGTTAAAATTGATGAAAGGATAGCCCTTGGGATTTACACTGCTATAATGACTGATACCGGCTCATTTAGATTCCCGAGAACTGATTCTGAGACACACCGAATAATCGCTGAGCTTCTTGACGCTGGCGTTGATCCAATATTTGTCTATGAAAAAGTTTATGAGCAAAGCTCTATTGGCAGAATTAAACTCCTTGGGCGTTGTCTTTATGAGCTTGAAACAAGATATGATGGGCGTCTTGGTTTTATAGTTGTAACGCAGAAAATGTTGAGTGAGTTTGGCGTTAAGGAGTGGGAGACAGATGGTTTTGTTCAGACGATCCTCTCTGTGAAGGGGATTAGGATTGCGATTTTTGTGCTTGAATTGAAAGATGGAGTTAAGTTAAGTTTCAGGTCAAAAGGTGATATTCCGATAAATGAGCTTGCGAAAGAGTTTGGAGGGAATGGGCATAAAAATGCAGCTGGGGCTCGGCTTTATAATGTAACTGTCGGTGAAATTTTGCCAAAAATTTTGGAAAGCGCGAAGAAATTCGCTTATTTTGAAGAAAAACAAATTGAGGTTGAAAAATGAAGGTCTCTTTTTCAAAAGCAACAATTAACACTATAAAAGCTGATTCGGTGATTGTTTTTACATTTTCAGATGAAGAACTTTTAAATTCAACGGCTGATAAACTTGATAAATTTCTCGGTGGTCAGATTAGGTCTGCAGTTTCATTGGGTGATTTCAAAGGAAAGGAGAAGGAAATTCTTGTCTTGTATCCACTTGATTCGGGTTTGAAAGCGCGTCGCATCCTCATTGTTGGACTTGGAGAGAGGGAAAAGATAACGCTTGAGAAAATAAGGCGCTCTTGTGCTGTTGCATCAAAGAGAGCACAAAGTTTGAAATCGGAGACGATAGCAATAGAATTTCCAAATTATTCGCTTTTGAAAGATAAGATAGACGAACCGTTGAGTTATATTTCTCAGTCAATAATTGAGAGTTCGGTTCTTGCCCTTTATAAATTTGATAAGTATTTCACCGATGAGGAGAAAAAGAATAAGAAGGTTAGGGAAGTGATTTTGTTTTCTCCAGATGATTCAAGGGAGATAAGGGAAGGGGTGAGAGTTGCTGATATAGTTTGCGATGCGGTTTATTTTGCCAGAGACCTTGCAAACGCACCTGCGAATGAGATTTATCCCGAGACGCTTGCAGAAAAGGCGGTTAAGTCAGGTAGAAAGTATGGGTATAAGGTAAAGGTTCTTGGTAAGGAACAGATTCAAAAACTTGGAATGGGTGGTTTGCTTGCTGTTAACTCCGGGAGCGCAAGACCGCCAAGATTTATAATTATGGAATATAACGGAAATCCAAGAAGTAATGAAAGATATGTTCTTGTTGGTAAGGGAATAACTTTTGATAGCGGTGGGATCTCTTTAAAACCGGCTCAAGGAATGGGTGAAATGAAAATGGACATGTCAGGTGCTGCAGCTGTGATTGCGACGATCCAAGCGGTTGCGAGGTTAAAATTGCCAGTTAATGTTGTTGGTCTTGTCCCAGCAACTGAAAATTTACCAAGTGGTTCAGCTTATAAACCAGGGGATATTTTGAGAACATATATTGGAAAAACAATTGAAGTTGATAACACTGATGCGGAGGGAAGAATTATACTTGCTGATGCACTTGGCTATGCTCAAAGATATAAGCCAACAGCTATAATTGATCTTGCGACTTTGACGGGAGCTTGCGTTGTTGCACTTGGTTATTTTGCAACGGGAATGTTTGGGAATAATGAACAACTTATGGAAGAGATTAAAAAGGCGGGTGAAAAAACATATGAAAGGGTTTGGCAGTTGCCAACATGGGATGAGTATGACCAGTTGATAAAAAGTGATGTAGCTGATGTTAAAAATACAGGTGGGAGATGGGCTGGGGCTATAACAGCAGCAAAGTTTCTTGAAAAATTCGTCGGTAATTACCCCTGGGTTCATCTTGACATAGCTGGGACAGCGATGCTTGACAAGGAATATGATTATCAGCCAAAAGGTGGCTCAGGCGTTGGAGTTAGATTGCTAGTTGAATTTTTCAGGAACAAAGCAAAGGGCAAATGAGTTTTTTCTTTTAGAAAAGAAAAATATTTGAAGAAATGAGCGAGTGTAATTGTAAAAACAAAACAGCAAATCCTTTTGGATTTATCATAGATGGCGTCAATTTTATCAAAAATTGGGAACACTCCGCTTATAAAGATAAAGAAACTCTCTTCACATTTAAAGCATGTTTCAATTTATGCGAAGGCGGAGTGGTTCAATCCAGGGGGTTCGGTTAAAGACCGCCCTGCTTTTTATATGATAATGGACGGGATAAAGAAAGGACTTTTGACCAGGGATAAAATTATCATAGATGCTTCAAGTGGCAATACTGGAATTGCTTATGCGATGATTGGAGCCGTCCTCGGTTTTAGGGTTAAAATTGCAATCCCTAGAAATGCAAGCACTGAGCGAATAAAGATTTTAAAAGCATATGGTGCTGATATTATTTTCACTGATCCGCTTGAGGGGACTGATGGGGCTCAAAAGATTGTTAAGGAGATAGTTTCAAATGAACCCGAAAGATATTTTTATCCAGATCAATATAACAATGAAGCGAATTGGCGCTCTCATTATGAAACAACTGCCGTTGAGATAATAAGGCAAACAAGGGGAAAAGTTACACACTTTGTCGCTGGGCTTGGGACGACTGGAACCTTTGTTGGGACAGCGAGGAAATTAAAAGAGTTTAACCCACGAATTAAAGCGATCGCAGTTCAACCCGATTCACCGTTTCACGGAATTGAGGGCTTGAAACACATTCCAACAGCCATAGTTCCAGGAATTTTTGACCCAAACATTGTGGATGAAGTGATTGAAATTTCAACTGAAGAAGCATATGAAATGGTTATACAGCTAGCTTGTGAGGAAGGGTTGCTTGTCGGCGTTTCATCTGGGGCTGTTATGTCAGCTTGTTTGAAACTCGCTCAAAGGATTGAAAAGGGTGTGATAGTAACGGTTTTCCCTGATTCTGGGGTCAAATATTTAAGTGAAAGCTTTTGGGAAAATAAAATTGATGGGGAAGAATGGTTAAGGTTTCAGCTGAAATAATTGAGCAGATAAAAAAGCATGGGGAGGAAACATATCCAGAAGAATGTTGTGGTGTTTTGATCGGTAAATTCAGTCAAGATGAAAAAGAAATTTTTGAATTTTTGAGGATTGAGAATTCAAGTGAAAGCGAAAAAAATCGCCGATTTTTGATAACGCCGGAAAATTATCTTATGGCTGAAAGATATTCAAGGGAGAAAAACCTTGATATAGTCGGGTTTTACCATTCTCATCCGGATCATCCCGCCAAACCTTCCGATTATGATAGGGAACATGCTTTGCCGTTTTTTTCATATTTTATTGTTTCAGTTGAAAACGGGATTGCGAAGGAAATTAACAGTTGGGTTTTGAAAGAAGACAGAAGTGGGTTTGAATTTGAGGAAATTGAGATAAAAAACAAAATTTGATTTGAAAATGAAAGTCAAAGTTATGATTCCAACTCCTTTGAGACCATACGCTGAAAATAGAGATCTAATTGAGGTTGAGGGTGAAACCATAGATGAATTACTTAAGGATTTGGTGAAGAGATACCCGCAATTGGGGCGCCATCTTTTCTCTGAGGATGGGAAGTTGAGAAGTTTTGTTAACATTTATGTAAACGATGAAGACATAAGGTATCTCAACGGCGAAAAGACAAGCGTCAAAGATGGCGATGTCATAAGCATAGTTCCTGCAATAGCTGGAGGTATTTAAAATAAATTTGAGGAGGTGTGATAAAGATGATAAATACACTTGAAGTTGAGTTAAGCCGAGAGGAATTCCTCAGATATGGTCGTCATCTTATAATCCCTGAGGTTGGGCTTGAAGGTCAGAGGAAATTGAAATCAGCGAGTGTTTTAATAGTTGGCGCTGGTGGGCTTGGCTCACCTTTGGCTTTTTATCTTACAGCTGCTGGTGTTGGAAGGATTGGCATTGTTGATTTTGATGTTGTTGATTTGTCAAACCTTCAAAGGCAAATAATTCACACGACGAAAGATGTAGGCAGGTCTAAACTTGAATCCGCTCGTGAAAAACTTAAGGCGCTAAATCCGAATGTTAAAATTGAAACCTATGAAATGCGACTCACAAGCGAAAATGCTCTTGATGTGATAAAGAATTATGATATCGTTGTTGATGGGACTGACAATTTTCCAACGCGTTATCTTGTAAATGATGCTTGTGTTTTCTTAAAAAAGCCAAATGTTTATGGGAGTATTTTCAGATTTGAAGGTCAGGTATCAGTTTTTTATGCTGATAGAGGTCCTTGTTATCGTTGTCTTTATAAAGAACCTCCCCCACCTGGTCTTGTCCCAAGTTGTGCTGAAGGTGGAGTCCTCGGCGTTTTACCTGGAATAATTGGGACAATTCAAGCGCTTGAAACGATAAAATTGATCCTTGGTATTGGTGAGCCGTTGATTGGAAAACTTTTGCTCTTTGATGCGCTTAAGATGAAATTTAGAGAGCTTAATCTAAGGAAAGATCCAGAGTGCCCGGTTTGTGGTGAAAATCCAACGATTAAGGAGCTGATTGATTATGAAGCTTTTTGTGGTATAACGCCAGAGCAAATTTTGCGTGAGTCCGGTCTTGAGGTCACACCTGAGGAGTTGAAAGCGAAACTTGAAAATGGTGAGGATATAATTTTAATTGATGTTCGTGAGCCAGTTGAATATGAAATAAACAGGATTGAGGGTAGTAGGTTAATCCCGCTTTCAAAATTGCCTGAAAAGGTTAATGAGCTTGATCAGACGCGTGAGATAATTCTTTATTGCAAAATGGGTGGAAGGAGCGCCAGAGCAGTTCAACTTTTAAGGGAACTTGGCTTCACAAGAGTTAAAAATCTTGCTGGAGGTATTGACGCATGGATAGAAAAGATTGATCCGACTATGCCACGGTATTAATAAAAGGCACGCCGAAGGCGTGCCTTTTTAGTTTTCATTCAATTGAAAATTCAAACTGAGGAAATTTTGTAATTTTCAGACGAAGGTCATCTTTTAATGTCGTTGAGTCAAAGCTTAACTTAACAGGGAAGTAGGGATTAATTTTGTCCGGGTTTAAGTTCAATTTGATATCGCCCGTTAAAACGGATTTTGCACCCGTCACTTCAACAGGCACACCAAAAGCATTAACTTTATTTCCGTTCCGATCAAAGATTGTAAAGTCGTTTAAAATTGATAAATCCAAGTTGTTTGCATTTTCCCCGGACTTAAACAGAAGTTCAACCTCAATGAATTTTTTCGTCGTGTCAAAACCAGAATAAACCACATTTTTATTTGCTTTCACAACTTTGATTTCCCAACCACCAGCAAGTACCCATTCATCTGTTCTGACTATTGGTTTTTTATTTGGCTCAATTCCAAGCAGATATTTATTAAACCAATCAAGGCAACGGTAAAATTCATCAATTCTATGATTTGGCTCTCTGAAGCCATGAGCCTCGCGTGGATACCTTACAAATTCAACCGTCTTTCCAAGATGTTTTAATGCTTGGTGCATTTCTTTTGAATTGCTTATGAATGTGTTCGGGTCTTCGTCACCGTGCAAAATTAAAACTGGCGTCTTTATATTTTTAACATAGTAGAAAGGCGAGCGTTCAAGATAAATTTTGAGGTTGTTCCAATAGTAATCACCGAGGTAATTTGGCTCCCAACTTGGGAGATATGAGTTGCTGTAATCGGTTATCAAGTTGAAAATTCCAAACATTGAAACAGCAGCTTTGAATCTGTCGGTCTGCGTAATAGCCCAGTTTGTCATGTAACCGCCGTAACTTCCGCCAAAAATGCCAAGTTTGTTCTCGTCGGCGATTTTAAGCTCTTTAATTATGTAATCAATCCCACTCATGATATCTTTAAAGTCGCCTCCACCGAGATCCTTAAAGTTTGAAATGCCAAATTTATTTGAATATCCCGAGCTTCCTCTGAAATTCGGGGCAAAAACGATATAACCTTCATTAGCCCAGACCTGGAAATTATAATACTGTCGGAGTGTGTTTTGAATTCTTCCGTAAGGACCACCGTGAACGGCAACAAGCATCGGATATTTCTTTCCTTGCTCAAAATTGACTGGTTTGACGAGAATCCCTTCAATTGTCCAACCATCAAAACTTTTCCATTTTATAACCGTTTGTTCACCAAATGTGAAATTTGAAAGTTGCGGGTTTAAGTCAGTTAACTTTTTGAGTTCCCCATCTTTAAAGATGTAAATGTCTGGTGCACTTGTTTTATCTTCAATCAACAATGCGATTGTTTTATCTCCATTTGAAATTGATATATCGTTGAAGACCTTTTCACCGACAAGGAATTCCTTTATGCTACCGTCTTTGGTTGAAATTGTGTAAATGTGAGTGTAAACGCCACTTGCTGTTCTTGCATAGATTTTTTCCGCTTCAGATTTTGAAAACTCGTAGCTTACAATTCCTATGTCAAACGATTCAGTTAAATTTTTTATTTGCTCTGTTGTTGGGTCAACAATGAAAAGTTCCTCTTGAGAATAGGTGAACTTTGGGTCAAGGTCTGCGATAAAGGCAATCAACTTGCCATCAGGTGACCATTTCGGTTGTCTTTCTCCACCTGGTCTTTTCGTCAACTGTCTTGATTTCCCTGTTTCAATTTCAAATATCCAAAGGTCAAACTTTGGTCCATCGTCTATGTCGCCAGTGTAATTTGTGTTATAGACGACAAGTCTTCCATCTGGAGATACATCAAATTGATCAACGCCGTAATCCCCAATGAAAACCCTTTTTTCTTTCTTCGTTTCAACATTTACAAGGTAAAATTCCTTGCGATATTTTTCTTTATCAACAACAATTGGATCAAATTTCAATTTTTTGTCTCTTTCTTTTTTCTCTTTCTCTGGCTTTGGAAGAGTTTCTTGAGTCAAATACAGAATGTTCTTCCCATCGGGCATCCATTGGTAATTTATAACTCCTTCTGGGGCATTTGTAAGTTTGAACGCTTCTCCACCATCAACTGGCAAAAGCCATATTTGTGTCTTTGTCTCTTTTTGATCGTCAGAGGCTTTCCTATTTGATAGGAAAGCGATGAACTTCCCATCAGGTGAAAATTTTGGTGATGTCTCGTTTTCCTTTGAAAATGTCAATTGCCTGACTTTACCATCCGCGGTTGAAACCATATAGATGTCTGTCCTAAAAGCGCTCTCTTCAAAATCGGCTTTTGATAGCGTGAAGACAATATATCTTCCATCGGGCGAAATGTTAATTTGAGAAGCGGTGTTAATTGAAAGCATGTCTCTAATTGTGAACTTCTTCTTCTGTCCCTGGGCAAAAAGGGCAGCGATTGAAAGCGTCAAAATAAGTAGAAAACTTGAAATTTTTCTCATATTTACCTCCCTTGTGTTAATTTTTTATGTTTTCCTGTGTTTTTGATTTCTCCTCGTATTCGGCGATGATTTTATCTTTTACCTTCATTAGATATTCAAAAGCTGCGTCGTGCTCGTTTGGAATTATACCTTCAAGGATTGCTTCCTCAATTGCTTTCTTTAATCGACCGACCAGTGGTCCTGGCTTTAACCCGAGCGCTTGCATTATTTCATTTCCATCTACAGGGGATTTAAAAGCCCTTAATCTGTCTTTTTCCTCAACTTCTTTAATTTTCCTCACGACGATGTCATAGTTTCTGGAGTATTCCTCAACTAATTTTGGATTTCTTGTTGTTATATCTGCTCTGCAAAGTTTTATTAAATCGTCAAGGTCTTCCCCGGCTTGAACGATCAATCTTCTTATTGCGGAATCAGTTACACTTTCATCAACCAAAGCCATTGGGCGAAGATGTAGTCGGACGAGTTTTTCAACATATTTTGATTTTTCAATTGGCAATTTTAATCTGCGGAAAATTTGCCGAACCATTTTTGCACCAAGAATATCATGCCCGTAGAATGTCCAACCGACACCTTCTTTAAATGCTTTCGTCTTGGGTTTAGCTATATCATGAAATAAGCCCGCAAGCCTAAGCCAAACATCATCTGTAACCTTAGCAAGGTTATCAACAACTTGACAAGTATGTTGAAATACATCTTTGTGGTGATAGTCCGTCCTTTGCTCCGTTCCTTCAAGTTCTGCAACCTCAGGTAGAATGATTTTCATTAAACTTGTCTCCTGAAGCAATTTTAATCCGATTGAGGGTTTTTTCGCCTGCATAATTTTCAAAAATTCATCCGTTATCCTCTCCTGTGAAACGATTTCAATCCGTTCTTTCATCTTTTTTATCGCTTCAAGGGTTCTTTCTTCTATCTTGAATTCAAGTTGCGTCGCAAATCTGATAGCTCTTAACATTCTGAGTGGGTCGTCGTCAAATGTTTTCTCCGGGTCAAGTGGTGTTTTGATGATTTTATCAACAAGGTCTCGTCTCCCGTTAAATGGGTCAATTATTTTTCCGAAGTCATCTTGATTTATTGAAATTGCTATAGCATTTATCGTGAAATCGCGCCTTGCGAGGTCATCATCAAGCGTTCCATCTTCAACTATCGGTTTTCTTGAATCCCTTCGGTAACTTTCCTTTCTTGCGCCGACGAATTCAATTTTTCTATCCTCAAGCATTATCATCGCAGTTCTAAAATTCTCGTAAACAGTTACCCTTTTCCCAAATTTCTTCCCAACTATCCTTGCAAATTTAATCCCCTCTCCGATCACAAGAAAATCAACATCTTTAACCTCCTTCCCAAGGAGCAGGTCCCTTACATATCCCCCAACGACATAAACTTCAAAATTATTTTCGTCAGCAATACTTCCAACCTTCTTAACAATTTCATCATTTATTTGAATTTTTTCAGCGAAAATTTCCAGCATCTTCGGAACTTAAATTTTGTTTTAAATTGTGTCATGAAGTGACATCTTGCTTCGCACGATTTCCTGTTGTTTTTCTATCTCATCTATAATTTTGAACGCTACTTCAAGGGCACGTTTGCCATCCTCGGCTGAAACACCGGGGGCTTTGTCATATAGAATTGATTCAATAAATGAAACGAGCTCCGCTTCAATTGGGTTGATATTTTTGACGCTTGGTTGCTCGTAGATGATTTTTTTCGGTTTCGTTCCAAGCTCAATTTTCCCTAGTAAAAAAGTTGGGTTGACTTTTTCTTCATCTCCAACTATGCGAAATATCTCCGATATTCCCTGCATAAAATCAATAGAAATATAAGCGTTGCGCTGAAAGATCCTCATCTTTCTCTCATTTTTCCTTGAAATTCTACTCGCTGTTATGTTTGCAATGCAACCATTTTCAAATTCAATCCTCGCATTAGCTATATCTATTGAATCGGATATCACAGCCACACCGCTTGCTTTGATCTCTTTTATCTTGCTTTTCACAAGATTTAAAACAATATCAATGTCGTGAATCATCAAGTCAAGGATTACAGCAACATCAGCTCCTCTCCCTTTGAATTGAGCAAGACGATGCACTTCAATGAACACGGGTTGAAGTTCGTAGTTTTCAAGCGAGAGCAAAGCTGGGTTAAATCTTTCAACATGCCCAACTTGAACCTTTAAATTTTTCTCATTTGAAACCTTTATTATCTCTTCCGCTCCTTCAACTTTGTCTGTTATCGGCTTTTCTATAAATGTGTGAATTCCTTTGGACAAGCATTGAATTGCAATTTGATGGTGAGTTGTCGTTGGTGTCGCAATCACAACCGCTTTTACATTGTTGAGCAAATCGTCAAGCCTTTTAAAACTTTTAACGCCAACTTCTCTTGCTACTTCATCTGCCCTTTGTTGATTTATATCGTATACACCAACTAAATTTGCTTTATCTATCTTTGATAAAATCCTTGCGTGTATGCTTCCAAGATAACCAACACCTATTACTCCAATATCAACTTTATCCATAGTTTTAACCCTCAATTTTTGCAAAGCCAACTATTCTATCAAAACCGCCAAAGTTTGGGTCTCGGTAATAAACAACGATTTGATATAAATTCACTGTCTTCCAGTCGCTACCTTCAAGCTCAATCCAATC
Source organism: Candidatus Thermokryptus mobilis (assembly GCF_900070205.1). Lineage (NCBI taxonomy): Bacteria > Pseudomonadati > Candidatus Kryptoniota > Candidatus Thermokryptus > Candidatus Thermokryptus mobilis. The sequence continues at coordinate 158,209 of NZ_FAOO01000003.1, forward strand.
AAGAACCACAACATCATTTTTAGCTTTATTAAAATAACCGATGACATATTGATAATCATAAACACCACGCTTTAACCATTTTCTGATGAAGTAATAATTCCTTAAAGCATCATATTTTAGCATATCGTCAATTGTCGGTTTCCAATTATTGAAACAGCCGACGATGTAAATGTCTCCTTTCAATTTCTTTCCCACCTCTGCATCAATCTCAAGCCGAAACATCACTTCAAGATATTCCGAATACATGCCCTCATCAACAATCATACACCCGCCGTTCATATCTTGTTCACCTTGCCAAAATTTTCTGACCTTATCAACTCCACCAATTGGAATCACAAGTTGTCCGTTCGGATAAATTTTTTCGCTTCTTAAATCAATTTGTCTGTATTCATTCCCAGGTAAAATGTTCCAAATTTTGAAAATCCTTGAACTTGAAGGGAAACCGCTTACAAATGTATATTTTTTTCTCTCGTTGAAATCAACGCGATAAGGGTAGTAAATTTTCCAGTTCTCATAGATATCAACAGCTGTGATGTAATACCAGTTTAATGAATCAGGTATTTCAACCTCAATGTCAATTTCATTGACATAGTTTTTCACATTTGCTTCCTCGCCGAGTAAAACTTTGTTCAAATTTGCCTTGATGTTTGTAATTTGATCAACCACTATAAATCTTCCAGTTGCGTAAACGGTTGTGTCAGTTCTTTTGTCGTAGATTTCAAAGATATAATTCCCAGAATACGGGAATTGCACGATGTTATCGTTGTCAGGGAAAATGTTTTTAAAATGAAAATTATACCCTCTTATTCCTTTCTCTGCTGTTGTGTAATTTAAAAAAAGCGTTTTGCTATGAAAGAAACTTTGAACAAATATATTTTCGGTCTTACGCCAGTTCCTATCGCAGTGGTAAAAACGTATTCCAAGGTCTGGAACTTTTTGGCATCTCACATCAAATTCAATTATTATGTAATCATTAACGGTATTTGGCTCGCCGTTCCAAAGCGTATCATATCTTATGATTATCGGCGGATATATTTCTCCTTCGTAGCTGTAAACTCTCAATCCTTTTATTTCAATTTCATCTCGGGCAAGTGAAAAATTAGCGAAGAAAAAATATAAAATCAAAAAGAGCCATAACATGTCAATCGCTCACCTCATTTTTAAAGATCAAATAATTTAAAACTTTTTTAAGCTCCTCAATAGAATTTACGGTAATGTCTGGCTTCATATCCATTACCTTTTCCTTCGCAAGCGAATCCCAAAGCGCGGATATAACTTTAACCTTGGCTTCCCTTGCAGCTTTTACATCGCTTGTGGCATCACCGATGAGGATTGCTTCGTCAGGGGAGAGATTTAAAATTTCAAGTATCTTCTTTATCCCTTCGCCTGAGGGTTTGTGTGACTTAACATCATCACCGGTGATTATGATATCAAAAAATTTTTCAAGGTCAAGCTTTTTCAAAGTTATTGAAGTTGTGACCCTGCCTTTTCCAGTAAAAATTGCGAGCTTCAAACCAGCCATTTTCAAAGATGAAAGCAAATCCCTTATCCCCTCATATTCCCTTGCTTTGTGGTGGTTCATCTCATAGTAAGAATAAAACTCCTTGGTTGCTTCCCTGATGAATTCCTCGCTTTTAATTTTATCATCGCCGTATAATATGATAAGTTTTCTTATCCCTCCTTCTTCTGGGGGACCAAAAAACTCATTGGCTATTTCCTCAGGCGTAAAAACTTTACCGGTATATTTCCTTGAGATGTAATTAAACGTCTCAAAAATTAATTCATTTGTTTGTGCGATTGTCCCGTCAAGGTCAAAGATTACACACTTGATTTTCAATCTTGAAGAAAAATTTGTTTTCAAATCGTTGTTTTTGTAACGCCCTTATGTCTTAAAATCGCTCCAACACCTTCTTGATTTAATTCTTTTGAGTAAAATATCGGATAAATTTCAATGTTTGTCTCACTTGCCACATCAATTATCTTGAGCATTATGTTCTGCGTCCTTATGAGATTAACACCACATCTCGGGCATTTATCGTCTTTTAAGGCGAGGTAGTTACAAGATGGGCAGTATTTCCCAGAATATGAAAAGTCAAGGTTAAAAACCAGCTTGCTCACATTTGATTCATTTAAAGCCCTTATCGTGTCTTTAATGCCTATCACAGCCATTTCCGATGTTTTTGATCTTGCATGTGTTTTAATCTGGTCAATCACTTTTTCCTCCTCTTGGATCTGTAACTTAATTTCAAGTTCAAGCGATTTTCTTAAAATGTCGCTATCTTTTGCATCTATCGGGAGGTTAAAAGAACCTCGGTAAATTTTTTTTAGATATGGATGAAGTTGTTCAACAAATAAATTTATGTCCTCCTGTTTCCCACCGATGAGGAGAAGATCAAATTTTTCACTTTGATAAATTTCAAGTAGTTTCTCGGAAATTTTTTTGTAGTGTTCTATTATCTTGTTCTCTTTATACTCCGTCACCCTTGACTCATCAAACCCGTGATAACCGGCAATTTTAATCTTCTTCGGCGTCTCGTTGTAGATTTCACTGGTTAAGGTGATTTCATTTCCAAGTATTGTGAAAATTTTTGCCTTTCTATGATCAAATATGGTGGTGCATATTTTATGATTCCTTGACGTTATCAAAAGCAAAGGTCTGATGTATGGGGATCTGTCAATCATAAATAAATTCGGGGGTGAAACAGTCAGTTCATAAACTTGCCAAAATTTTTCCTTTGCGCACGAGAAGATAGCCAAACCCTTATTTTTGACGATGTCAAGATTTTGAGATATGTAGTTTTCCATCTTTTTTATATCCTCAAGGACATCTTTGAATTCTTTTTCATTCTCCAGTTCTATTTTCTTCTCCTTGATGAGGTCTTTGAAGATGACCTCAATTTGCTTCTTTGAAAATTTGCTTCCATCAGTGTTAAGATAGAGAGAAGAGACGAAGCAGTTTTGGGGTTTGTAGTTTTTGAGTTCTTTCAGCCGTTTCTCTAAGTTGATCAGCATTGATGACCTCCGTTTTGAGTTTTTATTTTTTAATCCCATCTTCTTCTCCTGGCGAAAACAAACGAAAGCAACAGCCCAGCTATAAACCCGCCAATATGTGCCCACCAAGCAACCCCTCCAGTTGCAGCATAAGTTGCAGCGCCAAGTGAAGCAATGCCATTGAAAAACTGAAGTATGAACCAAAAGCCAAGAAATACAAAAGCAGAAACCTCAATCAAATCAAAAAAGAAGAAAATGGGAATTAAAGTTATAACCCTTGAATGGGGAAATAAAATAAAGTAGGCGCCAAGGACTCCGGAAATTGCACCGCTTGCACCAACAGCTGGGATCTCAGAGTGTGGGTTAGTATAGACATGAGCTAATCCTGCAAATATCCCGCAAAGCAAATAGAATAACAAAAACTTAAAATGTCCCATCCTGTCTTCAACATTATCTCCGAAGACCCAAAGATAAATCATATTTCCGATTAAGTGCATCCATCCACCGTGCAGAAACATTGAGGTGATGAAAGGGAAGTATATAATTAAGAATGGAGCGTCCGACTCCTTTAATTCAAAATATGTTGCTGGGACAACCCCAAAAATGTCAAAAAATTCTGAAAGCCCCTCGCCAAGTGAAATTTCAAAGAAAAAAATTAAAACATTCAACACGATTAAACTTACAGTGACGATTGGGTACGTCCTTGATGGTATTGTATCTTTAAGCGGTATCAATCTTTTCCTCCGTTAATTTTTTTGACATTTTATAAGCAAGGTTCAAAAGCGATACAGGATGCATAACTTTTATATTTTTCCCCGCTTTCCTTAAGCCATATTCAATTTGTGCATGACAGCCAGGATTTGCCGTAAGAACGATCTCGGCGCCAGTTTTAAGGATGTTTTCAATTTTCCTTTCCAAGAATTTCATTGAATCATCAAACCTTAAAATGTTGTAAATCCCAGCGCTACCACAACACCAACTTGATTCGTTCAGTTCAACGAAATTTATTCCGTCAATTGATTTTATTATTTCCCTTGGTTGCAAAGTTATTTTTTGAGAGTGTGCGAGATGACAAGCGTCGTGATAAGTCACTTTGAAATTCAATTCAGCGTTTGGCTTTTTGAATCCGATTTCATAAAGAAACTCATTTATATCTTTTGTCAGCCTACTTATATTTTCGGCTTTCTCTTTTAAAAGTTTATCATCGCTGAATATTTCCCTGTATTCTTTCATAAACGCTCCACATCCAGCTGAATTTATCACTATCGCATCAAGTTCATATTTTGAAAATTCAATTATATTTTTCCTTGCCAATTTCTTCGCCATTTCAATGTCCCCATAATGTGCCATAACAGAGCCACAGCAAACCTGTTTTTTTGGAATGTAAACCTCGCAATCGTTCTCAAGTAGCGCTTCAATCGTGTCAATGTTCACATCCGAATACATCACATTCATAAAGCAACCCGTTAGAAATCCAACTCTATACTTGGCTTTGCCGTTTGGTCTTATACGCTCGGGTAAAATTTCATCTGAAAATTTATTTGAGATTTTTGGGGCAAGTTCCTCAATTTGCCTCAAGCTTTCTGGTAGCAAGTTATGAAGCTTGGACTGAAACTTGCTCTGATAAAATCTCACTGCTTTTGCAAAAAACTTGAAAATTGAGTTTGAGGCAAATATGAACCTAAATACAAGTTTCTTCAACATCGCTTGCTTGTCTTTCCCTGATAGAAAAATTTTAACTCTGGCTGATTCAACTATTCTTCCATATTTAACCCCAGCTGGACAGATAGTTTGACACGCTTGACAATCAAGACAAAAATACATCTCTTCAATAAAATCATCAGTGATAGGTAAATTTCCATCTTCAACTTCTTTAACGAGGCGGATTCTACCTCTTGGTGACGATTTTTCATTTAATGTTAAGTTATATGTCGGACAAACTGGTAGGCACATCCCGCAGTGCATGCATTGAATTATAAGTTCAGATGGGATTTTTATGTTAAGCATAAAATTTCCCGTTTTATTTCAAATCCATAGACCGCCGAATTTTTCAATTTCTTCCCTTGAATTTGGAAGGCGACCTTCACATCTTGGTTTAAAATCAAAAATTTTCCCCGGGTTTAAAACTCCTTTCGGGTCAAGGACTTCCTTTATTTTCCGCATGAAATCAATTGTGGCTGAGTTAAATTGTTTCGGTAAAAACTTTTTCTTCGCAAGCCCAATCCCGTGTTCTCCAGTTATTGTCCCACCAAGTTTTATAGCGAAGTCAAAAATTTCATCAAACGCCATCTCAACCCTTTTCATCTCATCTTTATCCCTTTCATCTGTCAAGGCGGTCGGGTGCAGATTCCCATCCCCAGCGTGACCAAAATTTCCTATAATTATCCCATATTTTTTTGCTATTTCTTGAATCTTTTCAACCATTTCTGGAACACAGCTTCTTGGAACGGTTGCATCTTCAAGTATCGTCGTCGGTTTTATCCTTGCAAGGGCAGCAAAAGCTGAGCGCCTTGCGGTTTTAAGTTTTAGCGCTTCACCTTCTGTCATCGCTACTTTAAAATCTGTTGAACGGTTAACTTTGCAAATTTTTTCTATTTTTTCCGCTTCCTCTTGAACCTGTGCCGGATGACCATCAACTTCAATTAAAAGTAAAGCCCCAGCTTCTGTCGGAAGCCCAAGATGTGCATAATCTTCAACGCATTTTATCGTTGTATTATCAAGAAATTCAAGCGTTGCTGGGGTTATATGGTTTGCAATGATTGATGAAACAGCTTTACCAGCGTCTTTTATAGAGTTGAAAAAGGCAAGCATGGTCTTTGATGCCTGAGGTTTTGGGATGAGTTTAAGCAAAATCTTTGTGAAAATTGCCAGTGTTCCCTCTGAACCGATTAAGACATCTTTAAGGTTATATCCCGCGACATCTTTAACATTTTTACCGCCGACATTTATTATTTCACCTGTTGGTAGAACAGCTTCAATTCCTAAGACATAATTTTTCGTCACGCCATATTTTAGACCCCTTAAACCGCCGGCGTTTTCAGCAACATTTCCGCCAATTGTTGATATAGTCATACTCCCGGGATCAGGTGGATAAAAAAGCCCTAATTTCTCAACCTCTTGATGAAGTTGAGCTGTTATTACACCGGGTTCAACCAATGCTGTCAGATTTTCGGTATCAATTTCAATTATCTTCCTCCATCTGTTCATTAACAAAACGATTGAATTCGGGACGGGCACAACTCCACCGCTAAGTCCTGTCCCTGATCCACGCGGTATCACAGCAAAACCCTCTTCATTTGCAAGTTTTAAAATTTCAGATACCTGCTCAACATTTGATGGGATTACAACAGCATCAGGTAAACTTGAAAATGTTGGGGTGGCATCGTATGAATAAGCAATCCTGTTTTCAATTGATGTCAAAACATCTTTCCTTCCGACTATCTCCTCAAGACGATGTATAACTTTCGCATCCATTGCTCTTTCAAATTTTTTCTACATTTAAAGATAATTAAGCGAACTTGAAATGTCAAGTTGAACTTAATGGCTTGATAAATTTTCCTTTTCGTTGTATATTTCCATTGAACATAAAAACTTTCGCTGTGTTTTTATGCGTAAAATTATTTTGTTTGCCTTTTTAATCCCAATTTTAGCGCACTCGCAAGACACAACTATCGCAACACTAATCATTGAGACGGAGCCAAAGGAAGCGATCGTCATCATTAACGGAAAAGTTTACGGACTTACGCCAGCGAATTTTAAATTGCCATTCGGAAGTTATCAGATTAAATTGGTGAAAGAAGGATATTATGAGACGAGTTTTGAAATTGATGTCCAAAAAAGTGAAGTCATAGTGAAGAAATTCAAACTTGAAGAGACCCCGGAGACGAAAGCCGTTAGAGAATATAGGAAAAGGTTACTTTGGAAGGGGAACTTAACTTATCTTGGTTCAACTTTGACAGTCGCATCAATTGGCATCGCAGTTGCACTTCATATAAAGTCAGAGAGCGTCTATGAGAAGTATCGCTGCAGCGGTTGAGATTGAAAAGATTAGAAAGTATAGAGAGGAATATTACAAAGTCATAAAGCAGAGAAACATTGCAATCGGTGTAGGTGCCTTGTTTGCAGGGCTTACGCTTTACAACACATTGAGAAATGTTGATGAGATAAAAATTTTACCTGTGAGTTTGAGCAATGGCTTTGAAGTTCGCCTTGAAATAAATTTGCCGGGTTTTTATGAAAATTAAATTTGTGATTTTTTTGGTGTTTTTTTCTCTCTCATCCTGTGTTAGAAATTTGGATAATCCAGTTGATCCTGAAAGTAGTGCATATGAGCCACCGTCGGTGACGATTTTACAGCCAGAGGAAGGGGACACACTGACCACAAATGCGGTTCTCGTTTTATGGGAAGGAAATAACCCAAGGGCGAATGAATTCAGATATAGATTGATTGATTATTCCAATTGGACCGAGTGGGTGACATATAACAGTGTGCTTTTTGATTACCTTGACGATGTAAGCTATAGGTTTGAGATTGAGGTGAGATATAAGTCCCAAAGCGATATAAAGAAATTCGTCAGAAATTTTAGTGTTGATGCGATAAAGGGTCCAACTTTGAAATTTTATAAGTTAAGGAATGTCGTCGGGATTGACAGCCAATTTACAGTTGGAGTCTGGGTTGAAGATGTTAGCCAATTGAAAAGGTCAAAGTTTAAAATTGATTTTGATAGTGTGAAGCTTTCGCTTTTGTCTGTTGATAGGGGAGCATATCCAAGTGAAAGGGGAGTGGAGCAAACTATCGCTTTTAATCCTTCAACAAGAGAAATAAACACCGAATTTTCTAGAGGTATAAGCGGTAGCGGTGAAATAATCAAATTAAAATTTAGAGGTAGGGATAAAGGGGTAAGTTATCTTGAAATGAATGGGATTGAGATTACGGATGAAAACGGTGAGATTATAAACCCGCAGGCGGAAAGGGCTTTAGTTGAAATAAAATAAATCTGGTTGATGTGAAGCAAAGGAAATTTGTCCGTCCATTAACTGATGAGGAAAGGCAGAAACTTTTAAATACACTTTCCAACGAGGAGCATCTTCATCCGTCAATTTATCGCAAGGCGAAGGCGATTTTACTAAGTGAACAAGGCAAAACAATCCGAGAAATAGCTAAAGAGTTAGGTGTAACCGAACCAGCAGTGATATACATTATCAGAAATTTTGAGAAGGAAGGGATTGACGCTTTTCTCAACAAAAAGGGTGGACGGAAAGAAAAATTTACGGATGAACATAAGGAAATAATCCTTCGCCTTGTGCAACAATTTACACCTGTTGAATTCGGATTGAAAAAGAAATTCTGGACATATGACGCTATTTCAAAGGTTATGAAGAGGATTTATAATGTCAAGATTTCGTATAATACCATCAGAAAAATTTTGCTTGATAAGGACATTTCTCTGAAAGAGACGCGCTATAAGACAGAAGGGAAAAACTTTAAATCCATTATATCTGCCATCAAAAGGGGAAGGAGAGGGAAAGGGTAAAATTAAAAAATGTTTGACTTGACACTTCACCTTACTTCTTCATCTTTATTGGGATTTCATTTGATTTTTCTTTCATTTCAACTTTAGGCAAATCAGACTTCAGCAAGACAAACCACTTGATTAACGCTAAAGTTGAAGTGAAAACAAACAAAATCATTAAACCAATCCCCTTGTGATTCCCTCTTTTTGTTTTTTAAACCGCGCTTTTTTCTTCACGTCTTTGAGCGTATTCTCTTTCAAGTTAATCCCCAAAGGTTTCTGTCAAGAGACCTGTATTGAATTGCTTCGCTTAGATGTTCTGGTTTTATGTTTTCGCTTCCTGCGAGGTCGGCGATTGTCCTTGCAACTTTTAAAATTTTATCATAAGCGCGAGCAGATAAACCGAGTTTTGTTATAGCGTTTTTAAGCAAATTCTCTCCATCAGAGTCAATTTTGCAAAACTCGCGGATTTCCCTCGTTTGCATATCGGCGTTTTTAAAGAGATTTCTCCTTCCTTTGAATCTTCTGATTTGAATTTCTCTGGCTCTTATGACCCTTTCCCTTATTTGTGCGGATGTTTCTCCTGATGATTTCCCTACAAGTTCGGCATACTTTACAGCTGGGACCTCAATGTGAATGTCAATTCTGTCAAGCAATGGTCCGGAGATTTTGCCCATGTATTTTTGAATTTGTGCTGGGGTACAGGTGCACTGTTGGTATGGATTTCCGAGGTTGCCACACGGGCATGGATTCATGGCGCACACAAGCATAAAATTTGCAGGATATTCAACTGTCATTTTTGTTCTACTGATTGTGACCTTTTTATCTTCGAGCGGTTGCCTTAGTACCTCAAGGACATTTCTGTTAAACTCTGGTAATTCATCAAGGAATAAAACGCCGTGATGAGCAAGGGATATTTCTCCGGGGCGTGGTATTGTTCCGCCTCCGACGAGGGCTGAGTCGGATATTGTATGATGTGGGGCTCTAAACGGTCGTGTTGCGACAAGGGCTGTATTTGGCGGTAAAATGCCCGCTACGGAATGAATTTTGGTTGTCTCAAGTGCCTCTTCAAGTGTCATAGGCGGAAGTATCGTTGGAAGTCGCTTTGCAAGCATTGTCTTCCCACTTCCCGGGGGACCAATCATAATGAGGTTATGACCGCCAGCTGCTGCAACCTCAAGGGCTCTTTTTACATTCTCTTGTCCCTTTACATCTGAGAAATCAATTGTGTATTTGCTTTCTTGATTGAAAATTTCATTGATGTCAACTTTAAAAGGGTTTAAAATCTGATGTTCTGAATTTAGAAAATTTACAACCTCTGTTAGTGAGCTCATTGGGTAAACTTCTATATCTGATACAATTGCTGCTTCTTTGGCGTTTTCTTTTGGTAGGATTATCCCTTTCAAGCCGTTGTTTCTTGCGCTCATTGCAATTGGTAGTGCGCCGTGAATTGGTCTCAATGTTCCGTCAAGTGCGAGCTCGCCCAAAATTATAAATTTATCAAGGACATCGCTTTGGATTTGATCCGTGGCTGAAAGTATGCCTACCGCAATTGGCAGGTCAAATTGCGAACCTTCTTTTTTTATGTCCGCTGGAGCAAGGTTTACTGTTATCTTTTTGTTTGGGAATTTAAACCCGGAGTTTTTAATCGCTGCGTTGACCCTTTCGCGGCTTTCCTTGACAGAGCTATCCGGGAGACCTACGATCGCAAATGCAAATAAACCAGTTTCAATATGTGTTTCAACCTTAACTACGAAGGCTTCTATCCCATAGGTTGAGGCACTTAAAACTTGGGAAAGCATCTTTCAAAAGAATTTATTTTTAAAATGGTTTGTCAGGTGGTTTAACATCAACTGGTTCAACAAGAGACCTTCCGATTTCAAGTCGTTCAAACTTTGCTGACTTTTTCAGGAAGCTCAAACGCACTTCGCCGATTGGTCCATTTCTTTGCTTGCTTATTATTATTTCGGCTGTTCCTTCTGTTGGCATGTTGTCCTCGTAGTATTGTATTCCGTAATATTCGGGTCGGTGGACGAACATAACGACATCTGCATCTTGTTCAAGTGAACCGCTTTCGCGTAGGTCTGAAAGCATGGGTTTTTTATCAGCGCGGTCTTCAACGGCTCTTCTAAGTTGTGATAAAGCGATGACTGGAACCTCAAGTTCTTTCGCTAACGACTTCAAAGATCGGGAAATCATAGCTATTTCCCTTTCTCTTGTTTCAGCCTTACCACCTTGCATAAGCTGTAGGTAATCAATGATTATGAGTCCGATGTCGTATTCAGCTTTAAGGCGTCTTGCTTTGGCTCTAAGTTCAAGTGTGCTCAAAGCTGGGGTGTCGTCAATAAAAATTGGTGCTTCACTTATCCTACCAACGACATTTGAAATTTTTTGCCAATCATCGCCTGATAATTTCCCGGTTCTTAAAGCGTGCATGTCAACATTTGCCTCAGCGCAAAGCAATCTCAAAGCAACCTGTTCAATTGACATTTCAAGCGAGAAGAAAGCCACTGGGACTTTGCCCTCAACAGCGGCGTTCCTTGCAATTGTCAATGCAAAAGCCGTCTTTCCCATTGAAGGTCGTCCCGCAATTATGATAAGGTCCGACTTCTGAAGACCACCAGTTAAAGCATCCAACTCAGGGAAGCCAGTCGTTACCCCAGTCAACAACCGTTTCGTCCTGTTTATCTCCTCGTATTTTTCAAGGACGAACTTTATAGCTGATTTTATGTCCTCAACCCCGGACTTAAATTTTTCTGAGGATATCTCAAGGAGTTTTCTTTCTGCGAAGTCAAGCAATTCAAAAGCATCAGCATCTTCTCTAAACGCTGCGTTTGAGAGGATGTTTGTCATTCTAATTATCTCGCGCAGGATGTATTTGTCGTGAACTATTTGTGCGTATTCTTCAACTTTCGCCGATGTCGCAACTACATTTGATAACTCCGCAAGGTAAGTAGCCCCACCGACATTTTCAAGAAGTCCTTCTTTTTTCAGCTCTTGCGTCAGAATGTAAAGATCAACACCTCTTCCGGATTCAAAAAGTTCAATTATGGCTTTGAAAATTATTTTGTGCTCTTCCTTGTAAAAATGCTCTGGCTTTAAAATTTCAATCACCGTTGGAATGCAGTCGGGGTCAATTATCATTGAACCAAGAACTGCTGTTTCAATTTCAACTGCTTGTGGTATTACTTTCGGGACAACTTCTTTTTGTTCTGTAACTTGGATGGTTTTGTAATCTTTGAGGATTTTATCAAGTGGGAGTTCCTGTCTCATTCCCTTTTCAATTGACATGGCAAAATCCAAAACTTTTATTTTTGATACAAAATTTCACGCGCCTTTCGTAAATCTTCAATTAAGGGTCTTTTCCATTGTTGATTTCTCAAAACAGCAGCTGGGTGATATGTTATGATCATTTTAATTCCTCTCCATTCATATACTTGTCCTCTTAATGAACTTAATGTCGCGTTTGTTTTAAGGAGCATTTGTGCTGGGAATCGCCCGAGGGAAACGATAAGTTTTGGTTTTATTATTTCAAGTTGTTTTACAAGATACGGACCACAGGCTTCAATTTCGGAGGGTTGAGGGTCGCGATTTCCCGGTGGGCGACATTTCAAAACATTGCATATGTAGACCTCATCCCTTCTGAAACCAACTGAAGCAAGCAGATGATTTAAAAGTTGCCCAGCTCTTCCGACAAAAGGTTCGCCTTGGAGGTCTTCTTCAGCCCCGGGGGCTTCCCCAATGAAGACAATCTCTGATTTTGGATTTCCCACACCGAAGACGAAATTCGTTCGTGTTTTTCCAAGCGGACACTTGACACAATTTTTTATCTTTGATTCAAGTTCATCAAGCGTTTTTGAATTAACCCAGGTCGGGTCAACGCCGTATTCTTTTTCATTAACTTGTTGAATTTTCCCCTCACTTTCACTTTCGCTCTTTGGCAGTGTTACCTCGTCGCCAAACAAACTTTCCTGTTGCTGAAGATATTTCTTTGCTTCGTTGAGTATTTTTTTTATCTCTTCCTTCATTTTTTCCCATTTTTTAATTTAGCCGAAACTATGTCAAGTATCTTATTGGCGACTTCATATTTTGACATTTTCGGCAACTCAAAAATTTCACCGTTTTTTGAGATTATCGTCACGATGTTTGTATCATAGCCGAATCCAGAACCCTCTCCAAGTGTGTTAAGAACTATGAAATCAAGGTTTTTTTGCTCAAGCTTTTGCTTTGCGTTTTCAATTGCATTTTCCGTCTCAAGCGCAAATCCAACGAGTATTTGACCTTTTTTATGCTCTCCAAGATATTTAAGAATATCTTTCGTCTTTTTCAACTTTAATTCAACGAAATCCCCTTTTATGTCTTCCTTTTTCAATTTCCTTTCAAATTTTTGAACTGGGGAATAATCTGCAACTGCAGAAGCCATTATAACGACATCAACTTCATCATAAAATCTCACAACCTCGTTGAACATCTCATCAGAAGTGATGACATCTATTCTCTTTACATTTTTCGGGGTCTCAAGAGATGTCGGTCCTGATATAAGAATGACATCAGCTCCTCTTTGTGAGGATGCCTTTGCTGCGGCAAAACCCATTTTCCCAGTTGACCAATTCCCAATAAAACGCACCGGGTCAATTGGTTCGTATGTGGGTCCGGCGGTGACGAGGATTTTTTTCCCTTTCAGATCAAATTTAAAGCCCAGGAGAAAATCGCAGACAAATTCAATTATCTTTTCTGGTTCAGCCATTCGTCCAACGCCGACAAGTCCACTTGCGAGTTCCCCTTCTTCGGGCTCAATTATCAAAAAGCCGTATTCTTTGAGTTTTTTTATGTTCCGTTGTGTGATTTCATTCAAGTACATATCAACATCCATTGCTGGGGCAATTATTACAGGGCATCTTATCGCAAGGACAAGCGAAGTAAGAAAGTTATCCCCAATGCCATGTGCTATTTTTGCGATTGTGTTTGCTGTGGCTGGAGCTATTAGCATTAAGTCAGCCCATAGAGCAAGTTCAATGTGCCTTGTTCCTATGTTTGTCCCTTCAGATGTAGTTTTTGGGAACATATCAACGATGACTTCGTTCCCGGACAGGGTTGAAAATGTAAGCGGAGTTACAAACTCTGTAGCTGAGCGTGTCATTACAACTTTTACATCGGCGCCAAGTTTTTTCAAACCCCGTACGACATAGCAAGTTTTGTAAGCAGAGATACCACCGGTGACTCCAACGATTATTTTCTTTCCCTCAAGCATCTATTTGAAAGTTTGATTTTTATTTGGCAAATTTTTATGTGCCCATTTGAGTTCTCGGTCAGTTTGAATTTTAGTAAAAAAAAATTTAAAAACAAAGCCGTTTTTGAAATGCAAGACCTTGAGATAGTTTTTCTGAGCTTCCGCGATGGTGAAAGCGCCACTCTTGATGAGTTGTTAAGTGGAAGGATAAAATTAAATAAAATCACTGATGAAGATGTAAGAAAAGTTTTTGAACCTTTTGGAATAAAACCGTGGGGAGCTCAAAGGTTGTGGGCGAGAAGGTTCTTAAAGGGTGAAAGTTTTGCGATGCTTGCTCCAACTGGAAGTGGTAAAACAACGACCACGATTGCTCTTTCCCTCCTTAAAAAGTCGCTTATTCTATTGCCTAATTCAACCCTTGCGTTCCAAGTATGGGGAAAAATCCAGAGCGTTTCCACAGATAAAAAAATAGTTCAGATACATTCGCTTTCCAAAAAGCCATCTCTTGATGAGGTAAAAAATGCGGATGTAATAATCACGACTTCAATGTCCCTTGTTAAAAATAAAGAAATTTTTGAGTCGGTTCGGGTTAACTCGGTGTTTGTTGATGATGTTGATGGCTTTCTTCGTCGTTCGCAGGCAATTGATATTGTCTTGAAAATACTTGGTATAACCGATGAACAAATTGAGTTAGCAAAGAAAATGGTAACAAAAAAAGTTGATGAGGAAGAGGACTTAACTGAAGTTTATTCAAAGGTCAGAGTAAAGGACAAACAAATAGTTGTTTCAGGGGCGACGCAGAGCGCAAGGAGAACTTTGAGGGTTAAAATTTTAAGGGAACTTTTCGGATTTGACATTGGGCAGTCATATTCTTTTACAAGGAATATAATTGATTCCTATCTTTTACCCAAAAGAGACCCGAAGGAACATCTCGTTGAATTGATAAAGAAGCTCGGCAAAGGTGCCATTGTTTATGTCAGGGGTAGTGAAAAAGCGGAAGAGATAGCTGAGTTCTTGAATCAGAATGGGATAAAGGCAAGCGCTTATGTGAAGGCGTCAAAGAAGATTTTTCAGTCATTTGAAAAAGGTGAAATAGAAGTCCTTGTTGGAACATCTTCAAGGCGTTCATCGCTTGTTCGTGGAATTGACCTTCCAACATCGTTAAGGTATACGATTTTTTTTGAGGTACCGAGGATTTCAATCACAATTGATAGGGGAAGTTTCACTCCGAGAAAAATGATGATGGTCATAAGCCACATCGCAAGATTTCTTGAAGGTGAAAAAAGGCAGAGGGCAATTGATTTGATTGAGAACCTCTCAAGGATAGTTGATTTGAGTCCAACAAACCTTGAAAAGATAAAAAAAGAGGGTTTTGATCCCAGCTCAAAAGAAGTTTCTGACTTTATGAGATTTGCTTATAATGTCATGGTTGAATCGCTTGAATTTTTCAATGAGGTTTCAATCGATCCGATTGTGATTGATAAGACAGGGATTTCAGGTAATTCGCTTGTGACGCCGGATTCATTTGCATATATCCAGGCATCTGGTAGAACGAGCAGGTTGACGATAGGTGGTTTGACGAAAGGTCTATCAATTTTAATTGTTGATGACGAAAAGGCGTTTGAACTTATGAGGGAACAGCTTGAACCGCTTGATGTTAACTTTGTAAATGTTGAAGAGCTTGACATTGAGAGGATAATTGAAGAGATAAATTTAACTCGGGAACTTAAAGTTGGTGTTGATATAGAATTCAATTCTCGCCTTTTGATAGTTGAGTCGCCAACGAAGTCAAGGACTATAAGTTATTTCTTCGGCAAGCCATTGAGAAGTAGGGTTGATGGAGTTCAGGTTTTTGAGGTTATGTCATCAAATATGCTTTTGCTTGTGAGTGCTTCAAGGGGACATGTAACAGACCTTGCGATAAGACAACCGAGCTTTGGCGCTAAACTTGTTGATTCAAAACTTGAAGTCAAGTTTGAAATTACAAGACCTGAGGTGATTTCCTCACTTCAGAAATTAGCTGAAAATGTTGATGAGGTTTTAATTGCCACCGACCCAGACGCAGAAGGGGAAAAAATAGCTTGGGATTTAAGGTGTTTGATTTATCCTTTTAATCAAAACATAAAACGGTTGCGTTGGCATGAGATAACTAAAAGGGCAATAGTTGAGGGGATTAATAATCCCGAGGAGTTTGATTTGAATTTACTAAAGGCTCAGATATTGCGAAAGGTTGAGGATGCCTGGATTGGACTTGGGCTTTCGCAAATTGTTCAAAGAAGATTCAACCGTGATGATTTAAGTGCTGGCAGGGTTCAAACGCCAGTTTTGGGTTGGGTTTGCGAGAGGACAAAAGAAAGTAAAAAGAAAATTGCTCAAGTAAATGTCTGGCTTGAAAATAATTTGAAGTTGACATTCACGACAACGCCCGATGAATCCGAGAGGGTTAAAGAATTTGGGCTGGTTGAGATTTTTGATGTAAAAGAGGAAATAGTTGAACAAAATCCATTGCCACCGTATACGACTGATTCATTGCTTCAGGATGGAATTCACACTTTGAATTTGACAGCTGGAGAGGTGATGTCAATTGCTCAGGAACTTTTTGAAAGTGGATTAATAACTTATCACAGGACTGACTCAACGAGGGTTAGCAATTTCGGTATAAACTTGGCGAGGCAATATCTTGAAAGGCAGAATTTATCCGGTTATTTCAAACCAAGGACATGGGGTGGTGAAGAGGGAGCGCACGAATGCATTAGACCGACAAGGGCTTTAAGTTCGTTTGAACTTGAGACGGACATTGATGCAAGACTTTTGCTTTTACAGGCAAGGCTAAGCAGAAAGCATATAAAAATTTACGACCTCATTTTCAAACGTTTCATGGCAAGTCAAATGTCGCCAGTTAAGATTAAGGTCTACAACTTCAAAGCGAAATTCGGGGATTTGATTTCTGACTTTCAATTTAATGGTCAGATAGTTGAGAATGGTTTCAATTTGATTTCACCTTTGAAGACATTTGGGGAAATTTCCCCGGGCGGATACAAAGTTTCGCAAGTTCAGGTTCGTCTTATCAGTGAAAAACCACTTTACACGGAGGCGAATTTAATCCAGCTTATGCGTGAAAAGAGGATCGGACGCCCAAGCACTTATGCACCCACCGTTCAAAAGCTTAAAGATAGGGGCTATGTTCAAAGTTTCAACGGGCGACTTGTCGGGACGAAGCTTGGTTTCAATGTTTTTAACTTTTTGATTTCCAAGTATGAGCCATTGATAAATGAGGAAAGGACACGCATAGTACTTGAAGCGGTTGATAAGATTGAAAGTGGTGAGGAGAATTTCATTGATAAGGTAATTGAGTTTAGGAGAGAAGTTGAGAATTTCTTGAAAGTCAGATGGTCTTAAATTTTGGTCTTCCTTTTCATCGTCAGAATCTCTTCGGCAAGTTTATATACTTGTTCAACTGTTATATCGTTTATTTCACCAGTTTTTGAGTAAATGAAAAATTTGTTTTTCCCAAGCGGTGCCCATTGATAAGGGTTCGTTGGACCAAAGAGAGATATCACAGGTGTTTTAGTTGCCCCAGCGACATGCATTATCCCGGTGTCATTTGTTATGAAAAGTTCAATTGAGTCAATGACTGCGGTTACCCTCGTTATTCTTTCATTTTTAAGCAGGAGGTATTTAATTTTGCCGTTGATATGAGTTAACATTTCTCTTACAGGTGTTTCATCCATAAGACCAGCTGTTATTAGTGTCAAAGCGTTAAATTTTTCAGAGAGTTTGATCGCAAGTTGGGCGAAATTTTTCGCTGACCATCTATTTTTTATTTTCCCAGCTCCTGGATGATAGCCGATAACACAGTTGAATTTTTCTCTTTCTCTTAAAAATTCTTCCGCAAATTTTTTATCTTCTTCAAAATATGGTACGACAACAGAAAGATCGTCGGTGTCAATTCCAAATGGTCTCACGATGTCAAGGTTTCTCTCTGTTTGATGTTTTTTCTCCTCATTTCTCCAGTCAAGGGCAATTTGATAATTGAAGAGAAATGATGTTATGTTTTCTTTGCCGTCAATTGATTTGGGTCCTATTCTTATCTTTGCCTTTGAAAGGTAGGCTATGAAGTTGCTCGTTGATGAAATTGAGACGGTTGATGGGACTATAGCGATGTCAAAGTTTGATCTTATTTTTTTTATAAATTGAAGAAAATTAAGAGGGGATTTTAAAAATTTAACCTTATCAAAGTTTAAAACCTCGTCAACGAATGGATTATGTTGAACCACTTCGTAATTTATTGGGCTTGCGACAAGTGTAATTTTGGACTCTGGAAATTTTTCCCTTAAAGCTCTTAAAAGAGGTACTGCGCAGAGCATATCCCCGAGTTGATTATGCTGTCTTACGACGAGAATTTTATCAACCCGACCGAAATCAAAATTTAATTTATTGGACTTATCTAATATCGTTGCGGGTTCTTTTTTGAAGAAAATTTTAAGCGTTGAGATGAAAAAATTTTTAAATTTTCTGCTTTTAAAGGGGTCAATTTTTCTGAAAAAGTTGGCGACTTTCGTCATCTTCTCACTTTATCTCTTCGTAATCGGTATCCTTTAATTGATCTATCTTCCTTCTTTTGAGTTCTGCTTCAAGTTCATCAACCTTTCTTTTGTATTGTGCGAGGAGTTTAAGGAATTTGTATGCGATATACAAAAGCAATATGAAAATTAAAAATCTCAGCATGGATTTTTCACCTGGGTTTTCTTGCTGGGTTATAGTATTCAAAGTAAGATTTTCTCGGACTTAGAATTTCTGAGACGAGCTCCTCAAAATCATCTTTGTTATTAACAAAGTCAATTTCGGTTGAATTTATAACAAGGACTGGGGATTTTCTGTATTGGTTGAAGAAGAATTCATTATATGCTTCTGATAGTTCTCGGATGTAATCTTCACTTATATTTTGCTCATAGGGTCGTCCGCGCTTTTTTATGTTTTGCATAAGGCGTTCAACGCTTGATTGAAGGTATATGACGAGGTCGGGCGTGGGGATGTTTTTCTCAAGCATTGAAACGAGCATTTCATATAGTTTTAATTCATCCCCTTTTAAATTGATGTGGGCGAAAATTTTGTCCTTGTCAAAGATATAATCAGTTATCAAGTATTCATGGAACAGGTCTCTTTGTAGTAGTTCCATTTGTTGTTTATATCTACTGAGCAGGAAAAAGATTTGTGTTTGAAATGCGTATCTTTCCCTGTTTTGATAGAATTTTTCAAGGAAAGGGTTTTCGTAGTATTGTTCAAGGACTACTTTTGCGTTGAGGCGTTCACCAAGGAGTTTGGCAAGCGATGTTTTGCCAGCACCGATTACGCCTTCAATTGCGATATATTTAACTTCCTTCACATCCGGCTCAATTATGTTTTTTAAATTTATTTTTTGGGGTATGTGCATCACACGGGTTGTGTCTTTACATTCAATTAGTAACTCGGATACACTTTTTTGAAATATGGGGTGAAATGCCTCCGGGGCAATTTCGCTTAAGGGGATAAGGACAAATCTTCGGTTGTGTAAGTCGGGATGTGGAATTTGAAGCTCGGGCGTTGAGGTTGAGATTTCATCATAAAGCAAAATGTCAATATCTATTTCCCTTTCAGCCCATCTTTCGCGGGCTACTCGTCCGATCTTTGTTTCAATAAGTTTGCATCTTTTGAATAACTCCGTCGGATTAAGTTCTGTTGAAATTTCTATGACGAGATTGATGAACCAAGGTTGATTTTTTCGTCCGTAGGGTTCGGTCTCATAAAGTGAGGAGATTTTTGTGATTTTTGTCTTTGGGAGTTTTGAGATCAGATTCAGTGCTTTTTTCAAGTAAGAAATTCTATCGCCTATATTTGATCCAAGCCCGATGTAAGCAGTTGGCATTTTTATTAATCTCTTTTCATTTCAAGTTCAACCTCAACGCAATCAACGACGCCTCCAACAGGTGGCGAAGGTTTGCGAACTCTTACGATGACTTTTTGTATTTTTTCAAACTTTTCAATTAAACCCTGCGCTATCTTTGAAGCTAAAGCTTCAATCAAGTAAAATTTTTTCTCGGTTATCAATGACTTCAAAAAGTTATAAACTTGTTCATAGTCAATCGTGTTTTTGAGGGAGTCGCTTTTAACTGCTTCTGAGATGTCGCAGTGAATTTCAATATCAACTTCAAATCTTCCGCCAGAGTTTTGCTCTGAGGTGTGGACTCCGTGATATCCGTAGAATATTGCGTTTTTAATTCGGATGATCCCAGTTGAATTCATCCTTAGATTTTCTTTTGGTGAAAATTTTCATCAAATATATTAAATAAAATTTGCAATTTCAAACCTTTGGATTTAATTTAAATGTGGAGAAATAAAGATGGAGATTGAAGTTTATGAGAGCACAAAGCAAGCGGAAGACAGAGTTGACATCAGAGCTGAGGGAGGAGTTAAGTAAGCTTGTGGACGATAGAATCAAGAGGGTAGCGATTACAAGGGCGGACTTTAACGAGATGAAGGATGTTATCAAGGAGTTGACCAATGCTATATCCAAGCTGATTGAATTTCAGGGTAAAACGGAACAAAACATATCTGAACTTACGAAGGCGCAGAGAAAGACAGAGGAAAGTTTGAATGGGTTGACTGTGAGGGTAAATCAGCTTACTGTAAAGGTTGAAGGGTTGACCGATCGTTTAAACAAGTTGAC